>SKIY01000027.1 GCA_007116205.1 Candidatus Izemoplasma sp.
ATATTAAAATTTAAGGAGGAAGAACAATGAAAACATATGAAGGTAATTTATTAGGTAAAAATCTTAAGTTCAACATTATTGTCGGTAGATTTAATGATTTTGTCGGCAGCAAGTTATTAGAAGGGGCACAAGATGCACTTATAAGACATGGTGTAGAGGCTAGTGACATTGAAGTAACGCGCGTCCCAGGTGCGTTTGAAATGCCACTGGTTGCAAAAAAAGTAGCGAATACAAAACGTTATGATGCAGTTATTTGTGTTGGTGCCGTGATTCGTGGGGGAACACCACACTTCGACTATGTATCAAACGAAGTTACTAAAGGGATTGCTAGTGTTTCTTTAGATTCTGAAGTGCCAGTTATATTTGGTGTGCTTACAGTAGATACTATTGAACAAGCGATTGAACGCTCTGGTACGAAAGCAGGCAACAAAGGTTACGATGCTGCAATGACCGCTATTGAGATGGCAAACTTACTAAAAAGCATCTAACATGTCAACGCCAGTAAAAACGATTTTTCTTGATTATGATGGGACACTTCATGACAGCATGGCGATTTACAAACCAGCATTTTTAAAAGCGTATGCAACACTCGTAAAAAAACAATATGCTGAAGCAAAAGACTGGACCGATGAAGCAATCAGTAAGTTTTTAGGACAAACCCCAAAAGAAATGTGGGCTAGTTTTGGGGATGCTATTCCTGAGGCAGCTAAACAAGAAGCAAGTTTAGCAATCGGTAACACGATGGAAACCATGATTAAAGCACATCAAGCAAAACTATATAACGGTGCCATCGAAACGCTTAAAACATTGAAAGCACGGGGATATACACTGGTTTTCATCAGCAATTGCAAAACACAGTATATGGAAAATCATACTGAAGTTTTTCAGCTCGATCGTTATTTTGATGCAATGGTTTGCGCTGAAATGTATGATTATGCACCGAAAACCGACGTGTTAAAAACCTTAAAACAGCGCTTTCAATCACCTTATGCAATGGTAGGAGATAGACACCATGATATCGATGCCGGGAAGGCACATCAGATGGTTACTGTTGCGTGTACCTATGGGTTTGGCAGTGATGAAGAACACACACATGCAGACTATAAAATTACTGATATTACTGAATTAAAAGCTATTTTCACATAAAGAGCGCAACTGCGCTCTTTTTTTAATGCATTTATAAAAAAAAGTTTGTATAATATAAAAGAAGTAAAAGGAGGCGTTTTATGAAAATACATCTAGTTTTACCTTTAAAAAAGCATCAAAACGACATCGAAGCCTTTTTGCGTGCGTGTGAAAATAATCCAAGTGGTGAAATGGCAGGAACCTCTCAAGTTGAAAACCTTCCATTTGATGTTTGGTTAACAAAAGTCTATAATAATCTTTTTCAAAGAGATATGGAAGAAGGCTATGTTGAAGCCAGTACTTTTTTAATATATGCCGACACTCAGTTGGTTGGGTTTATGAATATTCGTCACTGTTTAAACGCCTTTTTAGAAGAAGCGGGTGGGCATATTGGCTATATGATTCATCCTGAGCACCGCCGCTTAGGATACGCGAAAGCAGCGCTGAAAGATGCACTTGATTTTGCACAAAATGCATTGAAACTAAACAAAGTATTAATCACGTGTTCAAAAGGAAACGAAGCTTCAAAAAGAACCATTCTCGCATTAAACGGTAAGTATGAAAACACCGTTGATAACGAAGTGCTTGGGACAGTTGAGCGCTATTGGATAAAACTAAACTAATAAGGAGCGAAGCGATGGAAAACGTACAAGCACCAACCGCAGTAAAAAAAGCCTTATGGATGTGGATGATATATTTTGCAAACATGTTCACGATTGTTACCATCACAAGTAGTAGCTTTCAACTTCTTGCCGGTCAAACAGAAGATACCAACGCCCATATTTTATTTAGAGCCGTGTTTGTCGGTATCGCCGCAACAACGATTGTTTTGTTTAGATATGTCAATTTTAAAAAAACATGGATGCAATACCTAATACCTTATGCCGTTGCACAAGGGTCAGTGTTTATATTTATTTTCATGATGGATATAACGATTGGGGTCCATCCAAACGCCTATTTTGATGCCTTTACAAACTTCACAGGCGTTGCTGTTTTGGTCATGTTGGGACTGTATTTAATTGAACGGCATAATAAAAATAAAACGGCTTAATTAAGCCGTTTTTAAATGATGTTTCATTTCTGTGTAAAGCTTTTTACGTTCACCGCGATAAAATAGATAAGAGATTCCACCTGTAATTAAATCAGCAGCAAAGAACGTCCACCAAATGCCCTCAACACCTAAAAAGTAAGTTAAGATAAACGCCATCGGTAAAAACGCGATAAAACGTCGTGATAAAGCGATAATAAACGCGCGTTTTGCAAAGCCCATCGCTTGATAAACACTGGATAAAATCACTTGATAAGTAATAAAAGAAAAGCCTAACGCGACAATCCTAAAGGCGCGTGCGCCTTCTTGAACAAATACTTGGTCACCGTCATGTTCAAACAACATAAACAGTGGTTCTGCCATCACCATCACCATTAAAAAGACAGCCGTAAAATACAGCAAGAGCAGTTTGGATGTATAGCCAATAACCTCATAAACACGATTATAAAACCGGGCACCATAATTAAATCCAACAATCGGGACCATACCTTGTACAATGCCAAACCCAGGCATTAAGCTAAACCTCAATAATCGATTAATAATCGCATAGATAGCTA
>SKIY01000103.1 GCA_007116205.1 Candidatus Izemoplasma sp.
AAAAGGAATTTGTAGTGTTTTTGCGACGTCTTCAACAAACTGAAGCGAAATAGAGCGCGCCTCACTCGAGGCTGTGATATCATAAAAAACCAGTTCATCCGCACCAGCATCACTATAAAACCTACCGAGTGAAGCAGGGTCATCAACATCCTCAATACCTTGAAACTGTTTCCCCTTCACAACGCGTCCATTACGAACATCAAGGCAAGGTATTATTCTTTTCGCAAGCATGCAATCGCCTCCTTTAGGCTAAGCTTTTCTTCATAAAGTGCTTTACCAATAATCGCACCGTCTACCCCAATAGAGACTAATTGTTTAATATCATCAATCGAACTGACGCCACCAGCAGCAATGACTTCTAAATGCGTATTACTTTTAAGCATTTGATAAGCTTCGAAAGTCGGTCCAGAAAGCATCCCATCTTTTTCAATATCTGTGTAAATAATTGTCTTGATACCACATTTTTCAAGCTCAAGCGCTAATGATAAAGCGCTTTGTTTCTCTTTGTTTTGCCACCCGTGCGTCGTAACAATACCTTTATATACATCTATAGATACAACGATTTGCCCCGGGTATAGGGTAATAAGTTTTTCTAGAAGGGCCCGATCTTTAATCGCTATGGTGCCGACAATAATCCGACTTACTCCAGCCGCTAATAGTAACTGTGCCTTCTTTAGTGATCGGATACCACCACCAACTTGGAGTGGTTTTCCTAACTTTATTAAGCGTTTAATAGAGGGTAAATTGAGCATCGTATTTTTTTCTGCACCGTCAAGGTCAATAACATGTAAATAGGTTGCACCCGCATCAATCCATCGTTTAGCAACTGCAATGGGATCTTTATCATATACTTTAACAGTATCAAATTTTCCTTGTGATAGACGGATACATTGATTGTTTTTAAGATCAATCGCTGGATAAAGTTTCATCGAATCAACTCCCCATAGGCTTTTAAAATATTTTGTCCAACAAGACCACTTTTTTCAGGGTGAAACTGTGTTGCATAGACATTATCTTTTTGAATAATGGCAGGAATACGTATTTCATAATCGGCATAAGCAATGACTTGATCAAAGTGTGTGTCGGCAAAAAACGCATGTACAAAATAGACGGCATCATCTTCACGTATATATTTAGTCATTACTGTATTTGTTTGGTTAAATTTTAATTGATTCCATCCCATATGAGGCACTTTAAGAGAAACTTTTAGGGGACGAATAACGCCATCGAGAATACCTAATCCTTCAGTGTAACCATTTTCTTCACTCGCACTATAAAGGAGCTGCATCCCTAGGCAAATCCCTAATAGAGGCTTTTTGTTTTCTATGTGTTCCATAATTAACGGGATTAAACCAGAAGCTTTTAAAGAACGCATGGCTTCATTAAAAGCACCAACACCTGGCAATACGAGTGACGTTGCTTGGCGTATCACTTTAGGATCTTTAGAGATAACACTTTTAATACCAACGCGCTCAAACCCGCGCATTACAGAGGCAAGATTTCCTACATCATAATCCAGTATAACATTCATTAAAGCACTCCTTTAGTAGACATCACGATATCTCCCTCAACGTGTGTTGCTTGTCTTAAGGCTTTACCAAAAGCTTTAAATAATGCTTCAACGCGGTGATGTTCATTATCTCCATAAAGAACTTCAGCATGCAGTGTGATCTTAGAAGCCGTAACAACAGATTTAAAAAACTCTTGAACATTTTGTGTATCCATTGTGCCCAATCGTTCGCGGGTCAAAGGATTGCGATAAACAAGTACAGGTCTATTGTTAATATCAATAACGACACGGGCTAAGCTCTCATCCATCGGTAATAAAGATGCACCATACCGATAAATTCCAACTTTATCACCAAGGGCTTTATAAAGTGCAGCCCCAAGCACCAATCCAACATCCTCAACGGTGTGATGATCATCGACCTCGATGTCTCCATCACAGGTAATATTTAAATCGAACTTGCCATGAAATGCAAACAACGTTAGCATATGATCAAAAAATGGTACTTTCGTATTAACTGAAATGTTTTGATTACCATCCAAATTTAATGTTAATTGTATATCAGTTTCATTTGTTCTTCTTTCTATAGTCGCTTTACGCATTGTTTACAACCTCCTTTAAGGTTTCAATAAAACATCTATTTTCGTCTTTAGTGCCAATACTCACACGATAATACCCGCTCAGCTCACCACTGAATTTACGAATCAAGATACCTTCATTCAATAGCTTATCGTAAAGATTGTTGATCGCGCTTTTAAAAAACAAGAAATTGGCTTTTGAAGCATATACTTTTATACCTAAATCCTTTAAAGCTGCATAAATCCATTCGCGTTCTAATTTAATCGTTTCTAAATAATGATCAGCACGCGTGATTTCATTGAAAGCATGTATGCCAAATGCTTGGGTAAGACTATTTAAATTATAGGGTGCTTTAACCATGTTTAGGGTGTCTACAATTGCTTTGTTTGAACATAAAAATCCTAGTCTTAATCCAGCCAATCCGAGGGCTTTTGACACCGTTCTTAAAACGATTAGATTATCATAGGTGTTTAAATAATTAAGCATTGTTTCGGCTTGATCATAAAACTCGATATAGGCCTCATCAACAATCACTAAAGCATGCGTTTGACTTAAAATCCGTTTTATATCCGCAAC
>SKIY01000063.1 GCA_007116205.1 Candidatus Izemoplasma sp.
AAAATGGTTGAAATGATTAAACAAACGACAAAATCAGAACGTATTAAATTACTTGAGGCATCGGGTTATAACCCTTTTTCTTTGCGTAGCGAAGATGTATATATCGACTTATTAACCGATTCTGGTACAGGTGCTATGAGCCAAGAACAATGGGCTGCACTTATGCGTGGCGATGAAGCCTACGCTGGTAGTAAAAGCTTCTACCGTCTCGATCGGGTCGTTAAACATATCACTAAATACAAGTACTTCATTCCTGTCCATCAAGGGCGCGGGGCTGAACAAGTTGTTTTACCACAACTCGTTAAAGGTAAAGGCAAGTTTTTCATCTCGAATATGCATTTTGATACAACGAGAGCACATGTTGAGATTGCCGGTGCGCGTGCGATTGATTGTGTTATCGATGCGTGTTTTGATACAAAAACATATCATCCGTTCAAAGGGAACTTCGATATCAAGAAACTTGAAACGATTATTTTAGATAAAGGCAAAGAAAATATTGCTGGGATTATTTTAACGGTCACGAACAACTCTGCAGGTGGACAACCCGTCAGTATGGAAAATTTGCGTGCTGCCCAAAAAGTAGCAAAAAAATATGATGTTCCGGTCATTATTGACGGCGCGCGTTATGCTGAAAACGCATATTTTGTTAAACAGCGCGAAGCTGGGTATGAAAACAAAAGTATTTTAGAAATCTCACAAGAGCTGTTTGAACTCGCAGATATCTTTTTAATGAGTGCGAAAAAAGATGGCTTATCAAACATCGGTGGCATTATTGCAATTAAAGATAACGAGAAGTTATTTGAACAGTGTCGCACATATGTTGTCCCCATGGAAGGATTTCCTACTTACGGTGGTTTAAGTGGCCGTGATATGGACGCTTTAGCGGTTGGACTACAAGAGGCTTTAGAAGAAGATTATTTAAAACACCGTCTCGATCAAGTCCGGTACTTAGGCGATCGATTACGTGATGCAGGTGTCCCGATTCAACATCCTGTCGGTGGACACGCTGTATTTGTGGATTGTAAAACATTCGTTCCGCATATCCCGTTTGATCAGTTTCCAGCGCAAGCTGTCGTAAATGAAGTATACATAGAAGCGGGCGTGCGCGCGGTTGAAATTGGTTCGTTCTTACTTGGCCGCGATCCTGATACATTAGAAAACCTCGAAAGTCCTTTAGAGTTAATGCGTCTAACTATCCCACGTAGAACCTATACTTATGCACATTTAGATGTTGTTGCAGATGCGGTGATTGCTGTATATCAACGTCGCGATACCTTAAAAGGGCTTACCTTCGATTATGAACCACCTGTTTTAAGACATTTTACAGCCCGTTTAAAACCTCTAAAATAAAAACGCTTCGGCGTTTTTATTTTGTTTTAAATATGTACTTATTTAGCGGTTTTTTTACTAAATATTTTTTTCTAAAAATTCCTACATATACCGTTGTGCTGTAAACGCTAACATGTTATAATTTTTATTGTTGTTTCAAGCAATATTTTCAGGAGGTCATTATGGCAAAAAAAGTCTTAGCAATTAATCCAGGATCGACGAGCACAAAGCTCGCTATTTATGAAGATGATACCTGTATTTTTAAAGATTCTATAAAGCACGATGCGGAAGAGATTTCCACATTCGAACGCATTATTGATCAATATGATTATCGTAAAAAAGCAATTATGGAAGCGTTAGAAAAATCAGATATTTCCATAAATGATTTTGATGCGGTTGTTGGTCGCGGTGGTATGTTGAAACCTATCGAGGGTGGAACATATGCAGTTAGTGATGCGATGATTGATTATATCAAAAAAGCACCGCGTGGTGAACATGCATCAAACCTTGGATGCGTTTTGGCAAAAGAAATTGCTGATGCTACTAAGGTTCCTAGCTATATTGTCGACCCGGTCGCGGTTGATGAAATGGAAGATATCGCTAGATATACAGGCATGCCAGAAATTAGACGTGATAGTTTGTTTCATGCCTTAAATCAAAAAGCTGTTGCCTTAAAAGCCGCTAAAGATTTAGGGAAGCCGTATAAGTCATTAAATCTTATTGTGGCACATCTTGGTGGTGGTATTAGTGTTGGTGCACACCGAAAGGGACGTGTTATCGATGTTAATAATGCGCTTGATGGGGATGGTCCGATGTCTCCAGAACGCAGTGGGCAAGTTCCGTTAGGTCCGCTTTATAAAATGATTTTCAAAGGAGAACATACGCTTAAAGAAATTCAAAAGAAAAATTATGGTCAAGGTGGTCTTGTGGCTTATCTTGGGACAAATGATGGCCAAGAAATTGAGCAGCGTATTAAGCAAGGCGATGAACATGCGAAGTTTGTTTTTAGCGTTATGTGTTACCAAATTGCAAAAGAGATTGGTAGTTGTGCGACGGTATTAAAAGGTGATGTTGATGCGATTGTTTTAACCGGTGGCGTCGCGTATGATAAACTGGCAGTTCGATTGATTAAAGAACGCGTTGCATTTATTGCTGATGTATTGATTTATCCTGGTGAAGATGAAATGGAAGCGTTAGCGCTTGGTGCTTTACGCGTGCTTAATGGGGATGAAGAAGCAAAAATATATACCTAATTTTGGGGGGAAATCATGATTCAATCAATGGAAGCAATTGTTAAAAAGGCACAAGAACTTGAAAAAAAGACATTAGTTGTCGCCGTAGCAAATGATCATCACGTTATGGAAGCGGTAGAAAAAGCGCGTCAAAATAACATTGTTGATGCCATTTTAGTGGGTGATCAAAATGCTATCGAAGAAACGTTAGAAGATTTGGATATCGATCCATTAAATTATCAGATTATGCATGTTGTCGATACGGTACAAGCTTGTGAAGAGTCGGTGAAACTTGTTAGTAGAAACGCGGGACATTTTTTAATGAAAGGGTATGTTGATACTGCGGTTATTTTACGCGCTGCGCTTGATAAGGAATATGGCTTACGTACAAAAAACCGGATTTCACATGTGAGTGTTATGGAAATACCAACCTATCATAAATTGTTAATAATGAGTGATGGGGCGATGAATATAGCACCTGATGTTGAAAACAAACAAGAAATTATTGAAAACGCGGTTGTTATCGCACATGCTCTAGGCATTGAAACACCGAATGTTGGATGCATTGCCGCGATTGAAAAAGTCAATCCGAAAATGCAGGCAACACTAGATGCTGAAGCATTGGTGCACATGAATAGTAACGGAAAGATTAACGGCTGTAAAATTGGTGGACCATTCGCGCTGGATAATGCTATTAATAAAGATGCCGCAGATCATAAAGGTATAAGTGATCCGATGGCTGGTGATGTCGATATTGTATTGATGCCACAAATTGAATCAGGTAATGTGTTTTATAAAAGTATGATGTTTTTAGCAAATGCTAAAAGTGCAAGTGTTATTGCTGGGGCAAAAAAACCCATCGTACTTACAAGCCGCGCAGACTCAACAGATAGTAAATATTATTCAATAGCACTGTCTGCAGTTGTTGCAGACGTCAAAATATAAAAATAAGGAGACAATATGAAAAAGAAAAACACTTTTACAAATGACGTTTTCGAGTACACAAATGAAGGTTTTGAACAAATTATTTACTTTCACAACAAAGAAACTGGCCTCAAAGGAATTACATGTATTCATGATACACGCTTAGGACCATCTTGCGGTGGGACACGTTTTTATAACTATGGTAGTGAAGAGGAAGCACTGTATGATGTTACCCGTTTAGCTAAGGGGATGACCTATAAAAATGCTGCGGCTGGTTTAAATATCGGTGGGTGTAAAACAGTTATTATCGGTGACCCTAAAAAACTTAAAAGTGAAGAATTTTTCCGTTCTTACGGACGTTACATCCAAAGTTTAAAAGGGCGCGTTTATACCGGGCAAGATATGAACATCGCTTTAAAAGACTGCGAGTACATGGACATGGAAACAGATTATGTTTCAGGTGTCTTGCGCAAAGGGGCAGGTAGTACAACGATTTTAACGGCTAAGGGAACATATGTTGGCATGTTAGCTGCTGTAAAAGAAAAGCTCGGTCAAGATAACCTTAATGGTTTGGTGATTGCTTTCCAAGGTGTCGAGGCTGTTGTTCAAGAAATGGTGCAATACTTAAAAGAACATGATATTAAAAAGATTTATTTTACCGATATTGATCAAGAACGTATTGAGCAGTTTAAAAAACTTTACCCGCTCGCATCATTCGTAGAACCCGATAAAATATATGATAAAAAATGTGATATCTTCTCTCCAAATGCAATTGGTGCAGTCATTAACGATGATACCATCGAGCGATTAAGAACAAAGATTATTGCTGGCGCTGCAAACAATGTGCTTACGGAAGAACGTCATGGCGATATCTTACATGAAAAAGGTATTTTATATGCGCCAGATTATGTTATAAACGCTGGTGGCGTCATTAACGTTTATCATGAGATGATTGGGTACCATGAGCCGAGTGCGATTCAAACAACTGAATCAATTTATGACCGTCTTATGGATATTTTCAAGATTAGTCGTGAAGAAGAAATGCCAACTTATAAAGCGGCAAATATTTTAGCAGAACGCCGTATTGAAAAAATGTTAAACATCCACAGAGACTACGTGGGTGCACGTAAAAAATTTAAATGGAATATTGAATAAGAAAGCAGCCTTCTGCTTTCTTATCACTTGAAAGGAGCTAATATGTCTACAAAAAGTCATTTAAAACGCAGTGAGATAGGACTAAAAAATCCACATCTTTATAGTCGTATTCGAAGCACTATAGAAACAGCTTTCTTCAAAAATAATGTGATTGAAATTCAAACATTAGAGGAAGCTTACCATTTAGCAAAAAATTCACCAGGAACAATCATTAGTGATTTACCTGTTTATAACCCAGAAGCTTATGGACTCCCAGAGGACGCACGCGTCTTAATGTTCAATGATGGTATTATTACGGGGCGTCAAGCGCAAGCAAGACGCATTATCAACAAAGACAACACTGAACATTTTGCGAAGATTATTCGTGATGGCATTTATGAGAATCGTTACCGTACAATGTATCACGCTACCGTCGTAATTGGTCTGCATGAAGATTTTTCTGTGAAAGCACATTTATTAATTCCTGAAGGGTTTGAAAATACTTTGTATTCTTGGATGTTAAACTTCCAAGTCATCGAAGAACAAATTAAGGAAATGTATGCGCAATCTACGGTTTATGATGAAGGCGATATTTTCTTATATTCTGATCCTGATTATTTTGTAGAAGGCCATGAAGATGGTTTAGCTATTTTTGACCGCGAACATAACTGTGCTGCTTTATTTGGACTTCGTTACTTTGGAGAACATAAAAAGTCTTCACTGACTATGGCTTGGAGTATCGCTCAAAGAAATGGATATTTACCATGTCATGGTGGTCAAAAGCGCTTTAACTTAAAAGGAAAAGACGACTTTGTTTTAAGTGTGTTCGGACTGTCAGGTTCTGGAAAAAGTACGATCACACACTCAAAACATAACGATAAGTATGATATTACTGTTTTACACGATGATGCCTTTGTTATTTCTGATAAGGATGCCTCTAGTGTGTCTTTGGAGCCGTCATATTTTGATAAAGTTCAAGATTACCCAACAGATTCTGAAGATAATAAGTATTTACTTACCATTCAAAATGTTGGGGCTACACGCGATGAACACGGCGCGATTGTCCCAGTTACAGAAGACATTACAAACGGAAACGGGCGTGCTGTTAAATCCAAACTATGGACACCAGCGCGCGAGTATAAGTTTGATGAAAAGGTTAATGCAATTTTTTGGATTATGAAAGATGATACATTGCCACCAATGCTCAAAATTGATTCTACAACATTAGCTTCAACACTTGGTGCAACGCTTGCGACAAAGCGCACGAGTGCTGAACATGGCGCTGATACGACGAAACTTGCAATGGTCCCTTACGCAAATCCGTTTAGACTTTATCCTTTATCACATGACTATAATAACTTCAAAAATATTATCGAAAAACATAATGTTGAGTGTTTCGTCATTAATACTGGACATTTTGGTGATAAAAAAATTACCCCAAGCGTCACACTAAGTGCGATTGAGGGTGTTGTTGAAGGTACCAATACTTATAAACCGTTTACACCGCTTGCTGATACAAGTTATGTTGAAATCGAAGGATTTAACCCTGACTTAAATGACCAATCTTATTTAGATAAATTTAAAGAACGTATGGAATCGCGCATTGAATACTTGAAAAACCTTGACCCACAAGACACCTTGCCTGAAGAAGCTTATAAAAGTATTGAACGTCGACTTAAACCATAACCTCGAGGTGAGACCAGATGAAATTATTTGTTAGTGAAATTGTGCATGATAAAGAAATATTAGATACCGTATTTGAAGCAGCTCAAGGTGCGATTGAAGCGAGTAAAAAATATGGTATTGAAAATGTAATTAATGGTGCTTTTGGAACGTATTTCGATGAGACGGGAAAACTATTAACGTTTGATACCGTTTATCGTGCTTTTGATAAAGTCGATGACATCCAAAAAGCAAAATATGCCTCTAGTATTATGGGGCCACCTGAATTTCAAGCCGCAGTAAAAGACTGGCTTTTTGGTGGTATTGATGAAGATATTACTTGTGATATTATCGCTACTCCCGGTGGTACTGGAGCGCTTTCTAGCACAATTAAAAACACGCTAACACGAGGTCAAACAGTGATTCACCCTGACATTGGTTGGGGTCCTTATACAACGATTGCTAAAGAACAAGGCGTTAAAATTCAAAATTATACGTTGTTCGATGGAGACCGTTTTAATGTCGATTCATTTAAAGAGACCTGTCAAACCGTTATGGACGAACAAGGAAAAGTGGTTGTCTTTGTAAACGATCCTTGTCAAAATCCAACCGGTTATACCATGTCTGATGATGAATGGACTGCTGTTTTAGAAAGCGTAAAAGAAATTAGTGAAAAAGGTCCGTTTATCTTTGTCCACGATATTGCTTACATCGACTTTAACAAACGTGGCGAAGCGTATAAAAAGCATTTTCAACGCTATACAGAGATGCCAGAAAATGTTTTAACTGTTATTACCTTTAGTGCCTCAAAAACCCTTACAGCGTACGGTATGCGCGTTGGTGCACAAGTGCTTATATCAAGCAATGAAGAACAACGCATTAAAATGAAACACGCTTGCGGAAACACCGCGCGTGGCGTGTGGTCTACTGTCAATAATGGTGGGATGCGTTTATTTGCGGATATTGCCTTAAATAAAGACACCAAGGAAGTTTACATGAAAGAAAAAGAAACCTTTATTAAACTTCTGCGTGATCGCGCCAATATTTTTGTCAAAGAAGCGGATGAAGTTGGACTGCCAATTTATCCTTACCACGAGGGTTTCTTCGTAACGCTAAAAATTGAAGACCCGATTTTAAAAAATGCACTCCACTTAAAACTGAAAACATTAAATATTTTCTTTGTGAACGTTTATGGTGGTTTACGCGTTGCAATTTGTAGCATTCCTTTAGATAAAGTTAAAGGGTTAGCTCAACGTGTCTATGATGCCTACAGTGAACTCAATGAAGACGATGCTGCATCAGATTTAGAAAAGCTAGAAGCTGAACTTGCATAATTAACCAAAGTAAAGCGTGTATCACGATTTGTGATACACGCTTTTTTTGTATTGATTACCTATTAAATGCGTTGTTTTGCTGTATAGCTTGTATGTAATAGTTCGTGCGCTTTATGACTACCAGGTTTTTCTAAATAGGTTTCATAAAGTTTCATCACCATCTCATTTTCATGGGACTTGCGTTTCTTCATGGACGCATCCAGTGTGTAAAGTGCTTCTTGTCGTTTTTTAAGTATGGATGTATCGCCGTGATGATACGGTTGCCCGCCACCACCAATACACCCTCCAGGACACGCCATAATTTCAATCGCGTCGAAATGGCTTTTCCCATCGCGTATGTCTTCAAGTAATTTGCGTGCATTGCCTAGTTCGTGCGCAATACCAATTCGCAATGTCATATCCCCAATATCCACGGTCGTCTCACGAATGCCTTCAAATCCACGCATTTGCTTAAAATTAACTTCTTTTAACTCTTTTCCTGTAATCATTTCATAAGCAGTTCGGGTTGCGGCCTCGATAACACCTCCGGTGGTCCCGAAGATTGCGGCCGCACCCGTCGACTCACCTAGGAGTAAGTCAAATGAAGCTTCATCTAACTTACGGAAGTCGATTGCTGCTTCTTTTAACATCCGGCCAAATTCACGCGTTGTTAATACAAAATCAACATCGCTAAGGCCATCTTTATTCAATTCATCCCTTGCGGCTTCCGCTTTTTTCGCCACACAAGGCATTATTGATACTGTCACAATATCTTTAGGATCAATCGCATGCTTTTCAGCATAATACGATTTCGTTAAAGCACCGACCATCTGCTGTGGTGATTTACATGATGATGGCACATCTAATAACTCTGGAAACTGATGTTCAATAAACTGAACCCATGCCGGACAACATGAGGTAAGCATTGGTAATCTTCCGCCTTCTTGGATTCGGTTCACCAACTCTGTGGCCTCTTCGATAATCGTTAAATCTGCACCAAAGTTTGTATCATAAACTTCATCAAACCCTAATCGTTTCAGTCCTGAAATTATTTTACCCGTTGATATTTCTCCAGGTGCATAACCGAACTCCTCACCAATCGCCGCGCGTACAGCAGGTGCAACTTGTACAACAACATGTTTTTTCTCATCGTTTAATGCCCGCCAAACTTTAGACGTATCGTTCATCTCTGCAAGCGCTGCTGTTGGACAGACACTGACGCATTGTCCACAGTAAGTACAGCTTGTATCGCCTAAATCTAGGTGAAAAGCTGTTGCAACAACAACATCAAATCCACGCCTTAACGGACTCAATATCCCTACCGTTTGAACCTCGTCACACATCGTTACACAACGACGGCACATAATACATTTGTTGGAATCTTTTGATATTCCTTTTGAAGTGAGATCTTTCGGATGTGCCATTTTTTCACCCGTATAATGAATTTCTTTAATATTCATTTCATGGGCGAGGGTTTGAAGTTCACAATCTAAGTTTTTTACACATGTCAAACAGTCTTGTGGATGGTTTGACAACAACAACTCTAGACTTGTTCGTCGTGCCATAACCGCTTTAAGAGAATCTGTTTGAATACGCATCCCATCCGTAACTTTTTCTGCACATGAAGGAACCAATGTTTTCCTTGATTCATCTTCTACCATACAAACACGGCAGTTCGCATTTTGATTAACAACACCAACTTCATGTAAGTTCAAATGGCATAACGTTGGTATGTGGATACCTACTTTATCCGCCGCTTCTAGGACGGTTGTGTTTTTTTCAACATTTATTTTAATCCCATTAATTTCACAGGTTATCATCTTATCAATTAACTTCATACAGTGACCTCCTTATGGCTTAAGTATGGCATTGGTTGGACACGCATCAAAACACGCCCCACAAGCAATACATACACTTTCGTCGATTTTATGAACCTCACGCACTTTACCTTCAATGCAGTCGACTGGACAAACACGTGCACATTTCGTACAACCAATACACTTCTTAGCTTCAATAAGATATGAAGTTCTTTTCGTACGGTACGCATACGCTTCATACTCTTCTTTAAAAAAGTGCATGGTACTTAAAACTGGATTGGGAGCTGTTTGGCCTAAGCCGCATAAAGATGCACTTTTTATATTATTCCCTAAAACTTCTAACTTTTCTAAATCTTTCGGTTCCCCTTCCATATTGGTTAACCGTTCTAAAATTTCAAACATGCGCTTTGTACCAATACGACACGGTGTACATTTACCACACGATTCATCTTGTGTAAAATCAAGATAAAACTTCGCAATTTCCACCATGTCTGTATCTTCATCCATGACAATAAGTCCCCCTGAACCCATCATCGCACCAATAGAAGTCAGCGAGTCATAATCGATTGGGACATCAAAATACTTTTCAGTTATAACACCGCCACTTGGGCCACCTATTTGAGCAGCTTTTATTTTTTTACCTTCAGGATGTCCACCACCGATATCATAAATAATTTCTCTAAACGTAGTC
>SKIY01000121.1 GCA_007116205.1 Candidatus Izemoplasma sp.
AGAAGATTTACCACCCCATCATAATATGGCATCAAACGCAGTCAAAAACAGTTTAATTAGTGATGGTTCTTTAATTATGGGAACGATCGAACGCTCAGTGATTTCGAGTGGCGTTTTGGTAAAAAACGATGTACACATTAAAGATTCTATTGTATTTTCTAATGTGACCATTGGAGAACACAGTCAGTTAAGAAACTGTATTATCTTAGAAAATACAGTTATTTTACCGCGCACAAAACTTGTCTTTGAGTCAGTAACGGTTATTGATAATGAGACTTTATGGAAGATGGGTGATGTTAAGTGAATCGTTTATTTGCAGTGATTGATGCAACGTCTAAAGCCCAACTCGGTATTTTATCGATGCACCGGATGCCCGGAGCTTTACCGTTTGGTGGAAAGTATCGACTTATAGATTTCGCACTATCAAATATGAAACATGCGGGGATTAAAAATGTCGCAATTTTTCCATATGGGAACTACCGTTCGTTGTTAGATCATGTCGGCAGTGGAAAACGTTGGGACTTAGACCGTCGTCAAGATGGCTTGTTTATTTTACCACCGAAAAACATCCAAACCGCTACAGAAGATATGATCACCTTCCAAAGAATGCATGAACACAACGAACATTTTCGTCGTAGTAAGCAAGCATATGTATTGATTACACAAGCTAACATTGTTTGGAATATTGATTTTAATGAAGCGCTTGATTATCATATTGAAAGCGGTGTCGATATTACCGAAATCGTCACTGAAAAAGCACGAATAAAAACGTATATTTTATCGCGAGAGCGATTGTTAGAATATATTAATAATTTTGATACGATCCCTTATAAAACCATTCATGAAGTATGTATAAACGCACCGTCAATTAAATCAAATACCTTTTATCATAAAGGCTATTCAAGATATATCATCGATACGTTTAACTACATGAAAGCAAATCTAGATATGTTGCGGTTTGACCGCGGAAGACAAATCTTTTTAGAATCTCGCCCGGTTTTATCAAAAGAAAAAACAGCGCCTCCGGTGCGCTATGAAAGCGATGCCTATGTCTATAACAGTCTGATTGCGAGTGGAAGTATTATCAATGGGATTGTTAAAAACAGTGTTATCGGTCGCGATGTTGTGATTAAAAAAGGGGCTCGAGTTGAAAATAGTGTCGTTATGAACAACGCTTTTATCGATACATGTGCAAATGTTCGTTATGCGATTTTAGATAAAAGCACCGTCGTAAAAAAAGATACCGTTTTAGAAGGCACATTACGCGATCCATACGTTACCCAAAAATATCAATTGGTGACTGAGCAAACACAAATACATGTTTTACAAGTCGCAAGTGAAATGGCACCGTTTATTAAAACGGGTGGGCTTGCAGATGTATTAGGTGGGTTGACAGAAAACCTTGTGAAACTTGGGGTTAAAGTATCTGTCATTTTACCCTTATATAAAAAGGTGAGAAAAAACTTTGAAGAGTCATTGAAAAAACTTACGACTTTAGAAGTTGAATACGGAAAAGAAACCTATCAAATCACGCTGCATTCTCTTGAGTATAAAGGTGCAACGATATACTTTATTGAGCATTATAAAAACTTCTCGCGCGATGAAATTTATGGGTATACGGATGACTGTGACCGTTTCGCATTTTTCAATAAAGCGGTTGTTGCGTCATTAGACAGTATTGGTGAAATTGATATCATGCACTTGCACGACTGGCATACTGGATTAATCCCGGTTTTACTTGAAGCGCGCGATATTGCATTACGTACTTTATTAACCTTACACAATATTGATTATCAAGGCGTTTGTCAGAGTGACATCTTGACACGATTAGACTTACCGCATACAATAGTGCAGGGCAAAGAACTAAACTTTTTAAAATGTGGGATTTTAAACGCAACGAAACTTTCGACGGTTTCAGAAACATATCGAGATGAACTTCGATATGAGTATTATGGAAAAAATCTAACCGAAAGTTTATTGCGTAGAGAACGGGATTTTTATGGAATATTAAATGGTATTTCTAATAAACAAAGTCCTGAACATGATAAAGTTATCATTGCGACATACACAACAAAACATCCAGAGAAAAAAGCAGAAAGCAAAGCATATTTACAAGAAACAATGGGCCTACAAAAAAATGAAAAAGCCTTTTTGATTGGTTCAGTAACGCGTATCACGGAACAAAAAGGCTTTGACTTAATCATTCCCGCATTGCATCGATTGCTTGAACAACATAGTGATATACAATATGTCCTGCTTGGGCAAGGTGATGCGAATTATGTTGAGCAGTTACGGAATCTTGAGTCGCGCTTTAAGGGCAGTGTTAAGTTAAATATTGGATATGACTCTGCAAATCCAAATCATATTTATGCAGGCTGTGATGCGTTTTTAATGCCTTCACGGGTTGAACCATGTGGTCTGGGGCAAATGATTGCAATGCGTTATGGAACCGTACCGATTGTCCGTCAAACTGGTGGGTTAGCAGACACTGTCCGCGGATACGACCCTGTAACCAATCGCGGCACCGGATTTAGTTTTTTCAACTATGATGTTGAATCGCTTGAACACACATTGAATGAAGCTTACAATGTTTATCATGAGAAACCGTCAATATGGAAAAAATTGGTGCGACGTGAC
>SKIY01000079.1 GCA_007116205.1 Candidatus Izemoplasma sp.
AACCTCTATCTGGTATTGCATTCCGTAATACTGAACAAGGTGAAGCTGTAGGTGAAGGTTTATCAGCAGAAACTTATGGATTTAACCCTGATGCTGCAGTAGCGTTCTGGGTAGCTGCACTAGATGAACTCGTTGCTGATGGCGTTTATGACAACGGTGACATTATTGAGTTAGAACTACTAATCTTTAGTGGTAGTGAAGCACAAGTTTCATTCGGTAACTTCATTAAATCTTCATTTGAAGACTTATTCGATGCTGATTCTAACGAATATGGAATTTCAGTAACAGTTGATGTTGAACCTAAAGACTTCCCTGGTATTTACTTTGACTGGATGATGGTCGGACGTTTCCATCTTTCAATTGGTGGTATTTCAGGATCTACGCTTAACGCGTCTGGATTCATGGATGTATTCGCTGATGATAACCGTGGTGGATTCACACTTAACTGGGGTATTGACACAACTACAGCCAACATTCAAGTTGAAATCTTAAACTTTGAAACTGGCGAAATGGAACAACAAATGTGGTCATTCAATGCTCTTCAACGTGCACTTGTTGGTAGAGTATATGTAGAATTTGGTGAAGAAGCGACACCTGAAGATTAATTAACCATTCGCTTTAAGTAATAGTTATAATTTATGTGAAGGAATAACCGTTCCTGGTTATTCCTTCAACATTATACAAAGTCTTATATCCACTAAAATAACTATGCAAACCATCTTGCATTGAGCATAGGTGGTTTGTATGTTATTGTTTCAAAATTGGGGAATGATTTAAGGAATACATTTACAACTGTTTTATTACCAACACAATTTTACTGAATCATGTTATGCATGCTTTGATTTCGGTATCGTGTTGCCAACTATTGAATATTTTGTGGATGCTATTGTACTGAGGGATAGATGTAAACACATTTGAAAACACAAATGTAATCTGTCGTTTTTTTATGAGTTCCTTTTTTTAACTAAATTAATATATAAAATTTAATGTTTATTCATTTTATGTGTTAATTGAATTAATAAACACAATAACAAACAAAATTTTAATAGTAGACATCAATGATTTTATTTTAAGATTGAAGCACATTCAGTAGAATTTTTATGGCTTTATATAGTATTAAATTGCTACTGGTAGAAATTTAATGAAAGTAGGCGAAAAATTATGCTTAGATACACCCTTATTAGGATTATTTGGATTTCTGTGATTTTAGTAACAATCCTATCAGTAAACTTTGTAATTTTGCAAAGCGCGCCTAAATATCCACCTACAGAAGTAGATGAACGTGATATGTGGTATGCTCGCCAGGTATCAGATGGGTATTTTGCAACATGGGTAGAACGGGATGAAGAAATTATCCGCCAATTAGATGAAGATGAATATGAAAGAAAAACAAATGCCCTTTATCTTCGTGAAGAGTATACTGATCAAGAGACTGGTGAAACAGCAATACAGTATCGTATTTGGGAACCAGTACCAATCCCAACACAGTATTTTAGATGGGTTAGAAACATTTTAACAGACTGGAACTGGGGCGTATCCACAACCGTTTCTGCAAATCGTCCAGTATTTGATATTTTAGCGGAACGTATTCCTGTTACTGTTCGGTTGAATATTGTTGCACTTATTTTCTATATTCCGGTTGGATTCGGATTAGGAATATGGGCGGCACTTAAGAAAAACAGTTTAGCTGATAATATTATTTCGGTTACAGTTATGATATTCATTTCAATTCCGAGTTTTGTTATTATGCTATTACTGGTATTGACCTTTGGGTACCAACTTGATTGGCTACCGCGACGGTTCCCACCAGCAAATGCCACCGGGGCTATACGTTATACCTCCATGGTATTGCCTGTTTTAGGTTTATCATTTGGTTCTATTGCTGGACTTACACGTCTAACACGAGCAGAACTTACAGAGGTTTTAACGTCGGAGTTCTTACTTTTAGCAAGAACAAAAGGGTTAACACGTCCACAATCTGTTGTTAGACACGCAATGCGGAACTCAATGGTTCCTTTAGTACCATCAGTAATCGCAAGTTTTGTTGGATTGCTCAGTGGTTCGGTTATTATTGAACAAATTTATAGTATCCCAGGAACAGGACGTATTTTTATCCAAGCATTGGAGCATAATAATTACGATTATAATTTAATTTTGGGTATTACAGCATTTTATACAGTTATTGGTTTGTTCGCTGTTCTTTTAGTGGACTTATCATACGGTATTGTTGACCCTAGAATTAGAATGGGGGCTAGAAAATAATGGCTGCAGAATATAATAAAGAAGAACTTGCTAACTTAAAAAAATCGGATTTTGAGCTTGTTGAAAAAGACAAGAAGATATATGATAAAAAGTTTGAAACGAAACCTGTAGGGTATTTTCGTGATGCGATGACGCGTTTTGCAAAAAATAGAACCAACCTTATCGCAACAATAATCCTATTTACATTTATCTCGCTTGCGATTTTAGTGCCAATTGTTTCACCCAAACCAACTACAGGGTTCCACACCAATGTAACTAACTTACCACCGCGGGTGCCAATAGTAGAAAATTGGGGCTTTATGGGCGGGACACGATTTATTAGACATCAACCTGTAGACCGAAGCACAATTGATCCTGAAACAAATATCG
>SKIY01000043.1 GCA_007116205.1 Candidatus Izemoplasma sp.
ATTTCTAAAGACTCAAGCTAAATCCTCATTTTTCATAAAGGTTTGAAATTCAAGGGTATGCCCTTCAAAATCTTTTACAAAAAAATGATAAATGTGAAATTTGTTATTGGTTTTTGGTGGGTTGACGACGTCTAATTTACTTTTTAAGTACCCATACATTTTATCAACTTCTGCTTTGTTTTGATATACAAAAGTGATGCAGCTTGCATCATTTTTTTTAGACGGATGATGCGTGCAAAAGCCAATTTTACCGTGATGCTGTAAGCAGTAGATCAAACAAACTCCTTGGTCTTTATATAGTGGTAACCGTAATATATCCCCATAAAAACGTTTAACATTGTCTAAATCATCAACTTTATAAAAATGGATTGCATCTATCATCGAATCACACCTTCCTTATAGGCACTATTTTACCATAAAAATAGGAGCAATAATATGCTCCTATTCAATAATTTCGATAATTAACGGTTTCTTCTCAACCATTTTTTCAGTAATCGCAAATGCATTTAAGATGGCTTTAATCTCTTCAGTAATATCTTCTTTATTATTGTAAACATAAGCCAACACTTCATCTTTATCGACTTTATCGCCAACTTTTTTATTTAATACAATTCCAACATCTTGGTCAATCGTATCATCTTTTGTCTCTCGTCCAGCACCAAGTCGCATCGCCGCTAATCCAATGTCTAAAGCATTTAAACGCTCAACATATCCAGAAAACTCACTTTTAACAGCGATAATACCTTCGGTATGGATATAATCATTAAGATCCGGCATCTGTCCACCTTGTGCTTCAATTAATGCTTTAAATGTATCGCTTGCCTCTAGTGAAGAAATCCGTTTATCAATCATTTTACGCGCTTCTTTTAAGGTTTCTGTAATCCCTGCATGATGCACTAAATAACTACCGATTTCCGTACATAATGTTTGCAGATCGCTTGGACCATTCCCTTGTAAAGTACGAACAGCTTCTAAAACTTCTAATTTATTCCCAATCGCAAAGCCTAGCGGTTCACTCATGTCAGTAATAAAAGCAATCACTTTTTTACCAAAATTTTCACCAATCTTCACCATAAGTTTACTCAAAGCACGCGCATCATCTAAGGTCTTCATAAAAGCCCCTTCACCGATTTTTACATCGAGTACAATGACATCCGCACCACTCGCCAGTTTTTTACTCATAATCGAGCTTGCAATGAGCGGGATACTTGGGACAGTCCCTGTCACATCACGAAGTGCATAAAGCATTTTATCCGCTGGTGCAAGTTCATTCGTTTGTCCTGCAACTGCAATATTAATGCGGTTCACTTGTTCTACAAATGCATCTGTTGAAAGACTAATATTAAAGCCTGCAATACTTTCTAGCTTATCTAACGTCCCACCAGTATGCCCGAGACCTCGTCCTGAAAGTTTCGCAAACTTAGCGCCGCACGATGCGACTAACGGCCCTAAAACAAGCGTCGTTTTATCGCCAACACCTCCGGTTGAATGTTTATCAACTTTTGTCCCCTCAATAGCCGATAAATCCATGGTTTGACCACTTTTTAATATCGCTTCCGTTAACGATGTTGATTCGTCATCTGTCATGCCGTTAAAATAAATCGCCATCAATAAACTACTCATTTGATAATCTGGAATGCGCTCTTTTACATAACCCTCAATTGCATAGGTAATTTCTTTTTTTGATAAGGCCTTTTTATCACGTTTCTTTTCAATAATATCGACCATTCTCATACCATCATCTCCAATCTTATTTAATCGTTGCTTGATAATCATCAAGCTTGTTTTGAATCATGCCCTTAACATAGTTGCTAAGCGCTATACTATTCATATCCTTATATGTTTCATGCGTTAATAACGGGTGAAAATGCAAATATATTTTTTGTCTTTTAAACGGCCACCCTTTAAACACTTTGCTGAAATCATAGATTGTTCCAACTAAAATATCAGCTTGTGGTTTTAAAGCCAACTTAAACGCCCCAGGTTTAAAATCTGTCATGGTATTAGAAAAGGTCCGTTTCCCTTCCGGAAAAATCGCCATCGGAATCCCTTGTTTATAAAGTCTAATGCCTTTAATAATACTTTCTGCAGCACTACGATCTGCTTCACGGGCAATTGGGACATTCCCAAGTACTTTAATCCAATGTCCTAAAACAAACCAATCAAACGAATCTGCTTTGGCAATAAAATTTAAAGGATGCTCTTTTAAAACAGGCTTGATAGCCATAATATCATAGTTTTCTTGATGATTGCAAACAAAAATAAACGATTCACCCTTTTTAGGGATATGTTCGCTGCCTGTTACAACCAGTTTGACATTCATTAAATGGAATGCTAAACGTAAAATACTGTTTATAAATTTATGGTGACGCATATTATGTGGGTTGACTTCTTTAATAAATCTGCCATATGTTGCAAGAAAAATTAAAAACACCACAAATACTAATGCCATATTTACGATGATACTAAGTAAAACAAAAAGTATGTTGATCCATTCTAGTGTATAAAACGAAAAATAATATACCGAAAAAATAGAACCTAGAAAAGTTAACAAAACATAAATTAAACTTGCCACACCATCACTTCCTTTCGTAAATTGCGAATGTTAATGCAGCATGTTCATCATGATATATCCGTTCATACTTTGAAAAATCTACATACGGGAATACAGTATCGCCCTCATAACGTCCATTCACATGCGTAATATATAGTTTTTTTGCATACGGCAAAGCCATCGTATAAATCTCTTTCCCGCCAATAACAAATATTTCTTCGTCACTATATTGATTTGTATCTAAAAAATGTTCAAAATCATGGATAAAGGTAACGCCTTCATCACTTAATTTTTGTCGCGTCACAACAATGTTTTCTCGGTCTGGCAAAGGTTTGTTTAATGAAGCGACAATAGAATCATACGTTTTTCTCCCCATGACACATGTATGGTGTAAGGTGATTTTTTTAAAGTACGCCAAGTCTTCTTTAAAATGCCATGGCAAAGCACCATCACGACCGATGGTTCGCGCTTCATCATAAGCCACAATAATCGAAATCATTACACACTCACCTTTCCTTTCAAGGCTGGATGTGGGGTATATCCTTCTAAACGAAAATCTTCATATGTAAAACTAAAAATATCCTTTACCTTTGGATTAATAATCATTTGAGGTAAAGCTTTAGGCGCTCTAGATAACTGTGTTTTAACTTGTTCTAAATGATTATCATAAATATGTGCATCGCCAATCGTATGAACAAATTCACCGACATCTAAGTTCAAAACCTGTGCCATCATCATTGTCAATAAGCTATAGCTAGCTATATTAAAAGGTACCCCTAAAAATGCATCGGCACTGCGCTGATATAACTGACAACTTAATTTATTGTCATTGATATAAAATTGAAACATCATATGACATGGTGGTAAAGCCATTTCATGGGTGCGCAATGGGTTCCAACTATTGACAATTAAACGCCGTGAAAATGGATTTCTTTTCGCTTCGTCAATGACAGCTTGTAGCTGATCGACGCCTTCATAATCACGCCATTGACGCCCATAAACAGGCCCTAAATCACCATGCTTATGCGCAAACGCTTCATCGATTTTAATTTTTTCCACAAAAGCTTCTAAGCTTTCTCCCTGGAATTCATCACTTTTTTTATAGCGTTCATACGGCCATTCATTCCAAATTCTTACATTGTTTAAAACCAAAGGCCGAATATTTGTTTCGCCTTTAATAAACCATAACAGTTCATAGATAACACTTTTTAAATGGACTTTTTTTGTCGTTAATAAAGGGAATCCTTTTTGTAGATCAAAACGCATCTGATACCCAAATGTAGAAATAGTCCCTGTACTTGTACGATCTTCTTTTCGTGTTCCAGTATCTAAAATATGTTTTAAAAAGGTAAGATATTGTTCCATGTCGCCACCCCACTTTGTGAGACTATTATACCATAGGTTCAATCTTTCAACTACCTTCAAAGATAAAAAAGCGACCGTTACAAAAAACATATGCGTTTTTTGTAACGGTCTTAGGAAGGGAGAATCTGTTATGCACTTTTTTCTGAATCATTTTTGTTGCTGTGATTAATAAACGTAACTTTTTCAGCGATGACTTCAGGGTAGGAGAATGATTTATCTTCACCATACTCAAACGTTCTTTGTGAAAGCCTTGCTTTAACACCGATCGTAGACCCTTTTTTACAATACTGCACAGTATTTTCAGCGATACCACTCCATAATGTGCAGCGAATAAAATCAGTGTCATACGTCCCTGTTTCTGCATTTTTATAACTGCGTTGTAATGCTAATGTAATCGTTGTTACACTTTTACCACTCTCTAAAACTTTTAACTCTGGATCAAATACTAATCGTCCTACTAAAATCACCTGATTTACCATATAAACGCTCCTTTTTGTTTATAATTTAGCACAACAGTCTCACTGCGTCACTTTACCTAAAAACGCTATTTCGTCACCTTTTACGTATTATTTGATAAATAAACCGCGATTATTCAGTAAATCCAACCCAATAAGGTAATATATCGCTTAAGTTGCTTAAATTTTACTGTTATCGTAAAGTTTAAAATAAATATGCGTTTTCAAAACTTAATATCATAAATAATTTATGCTATAATATAAAGCAGTAATGGGGAGGGATAACATTGGAAACAGGATCTATTCAAGATGCTTATGGGTATGATTTACATTATCTAATCTTTAAACCTGATGAAACACCAGTTGGGTTGATTCAAGTTGTCCATGGCTTAGGCGAACACAGTGGTCGTTATTTAGAACTTTGTACTTACTTAAAAGACGCAGGCTTTTACGTTATTATTCACGACCAACACGGCCACGGAAAGAGCACCATCTATGATGACCGCATACATATTGCTGATTACGATGGCCATCATATGCTTGTTGATGGCTTAAAAAGTGTGCGGAATATTTTACGCAATGAATATCCACAGCTACCAATGTTTGCGATTGGACATTCTTTAGGCTCGTTCGTGATTCGCGCCGCGATGACAACTGAAAAAGATTTATACGAAGGAACCATATTTATCGGATCACCTAAAGTAAGTGCATTTAAACTCGGTTTAATGCGATCATTCGCAAAAAGCATTAAAAAAATTAAATCGCCAAATCATATTAGCGAACGTTTTTCTAAACTAATTCAAGACGCACCATATCGCTCGATGCGTAAAAATGGACTTATAAACGAACGGTTTGAGTGGGTCACTTCTGACACTGATAAACAACGTGAATACAAAAACGATCCCCTCACTGGATTTCGTCCAACGATTGCGATGCAACTCGATATTATTAATTTAATCAAAATGGGCCAAAACAAAAACACCATAAAACACCATGCTTCAAGCCAGCTTATTACGATTTTATGTGGCGACGAAGACGCTATGTGTGATTATGGTGAAGGTATTAAAAAACTGCATAATTTTTATGTTAATGTTGGCTTTAGCAACGTCTCTTTTAAAGTGTATGCCAATGCCAGACACGAACTATTAAATGAAACCATTCGAGAAAAAGTAATGAAAGACATATTACAACAGCTTAAAGCAACCGTTACGCCATAAAAAAATCAGCTTAATCGCTGATTTTTTTTGGCTCTATAATTACCGCAGTAATACGGTCTTTACGAATCATATCTGATTGCTTTTTAACATCATCAAACGTAATACTTTTGGCAATATCTAATATATCATAAATCAATAAGTCCTCCTGAGCATAGCGACTCGTTTCATGGGCTATATACTCTAAACTATCTAACGACATAATAAAGTTTCCTAACATTTGCTTTTTAAATCGATCAAAATCTTCTTGATGCACAATCGTTTCATCTAAATGCGTTAATGCATGCATTAACGCAGCATGAAACGCTTGCGGTTTTTGGGTCTCGCTTCCAATCATAATATAGCCATAATTTGACTCGTGTTGGATATCTAACCCATATGCGTCATTAATCAAACCGTCATCCATCCACTGTTCATAGTAATCACTGCTTCGCCCAAACAAAAGATCCATATACATTGTCATTGCGAGTTGTGCTTTAATGCGCTCGCGCATGAACATATTCGCTGCAGGCATGTTTTTAATGCCCACTAAAACACTTGGCACTAAAACATCTAAGCTTTTAGTCATCGCTTTTTCAGCAACATGGTCCGGTTCGTCAATCGCCCGTTCACTTGGGCTTAAAGGGGTAGGTTCCGGTAGTGTAATTGCATTTTCTAAATAGCTTTTTAAAGCTTTTACATCGACATCCCCGACAATTGTTAGTGTGCAAACTTCAGGTTTATAATAAGCAGTATGCATTGCTTTTAAGATGTTTTTATCCATCGCTTGTATCGATTGAGATGTCCCTAAAATGTCATCTTTAACAGGGTGGTTTTTAAACAACAAGTTTAAAAGCGTATGATACTGAATATAGTAAGGATCATCAAGATGCATATTGAGTTCTTCTAATATAATATTTTTTTCCTTTTCGACACCGGCATCACTAAAATCAGGATAAAAAAACATGTTTATTAATTGTTCGATGTTTTTAAAGACGTGCGCGGTTGCGTGAAACAAATAGGTCGTGCGGGTATGATCTGTAAAGGCATTAACTTGCGCTTCGAGTTCCGCAAAAGCACCGGACATATCTTTCCCGTCTTTTTCAAATACTTTGTGTTCTAAAAAATGGGCGATGCCTGCATGTGCTTTATCAAAACTGTCGCCTTTTTGATAGCCTTGATGGGTTCCACCTAAAGGGGTTGAAATCGTCACATATGTTTTGTGAAAATTTGGTTTATGCATGACAATGACCGTTAAACGGTCTTTAAGTTTAAACTGCGTCACTTTTTCATCGAACGCGTCATACCTTTTCGTTTGCATCTGTTTCACCCCCTAAACGGTATTTAAAAATAACTTCTAACCGTTTTGCTAATGCGACTATATCTTTTTTATCCACTGCTTGCACAATATCAAGCAATAACGTCTCTTTAAACGGCACTTTGAAAAGTGATGTCCGTAAAGCCCGTACGGATAAGCCTGATGGGGTGTCATAACTTTGTTTAAATTGGCTAATAATATGGCGTTTCGCTAAATCTACATCGCGGTCAGTAAACTCACCTGTTTTTAACCATGTTAAACACTCCATCATCTTCGCTTCACCTTCGGCTAAGTTAGCTTTTGTCATCGCGCTTGCTAAGGTGATTAATCCTGTGTTCGGTGAATAACTAGAATAAACATGATACGCTAAACTATGTTTTTCACGAACATGTTGAAATAGTAACGAATCGCTACTCTCACCGAGTAAAGCATTCAATACTAACATCGTAAAATAATCTTCATCGCGGTATAAAACATCGCTTTTTACGGTTATAAAAAAACGTTCTTGCGTCACTTTTTCGTGTTCAACGACTTCTGCTTTATAATCAAACGGATGTCGTAATAATACCGGTTTTGAGATTGGTTTTGACTGCAAGGGTAAATACTTCGTAATAAGCCTATGGGTTGAATCAACATCCCACGGTGATATAAGTGTTACATAAACTTGATTGGTAGAAAGCATCTCCTTATATGCAGATTTAATATCTGTTAAAGTCACTTCATCAATCGCTTCAATATGCCCTAAAGCATTCGCTTTATAAGGATAGTCTGCGTATAAAAACTCAGTATATCGCTTACCAGCATACCGCGCTTTATTCGCGTATTCTGCTTTAAAGTAATCTTTTAAAAACTGTTTTTCTTCATCCAATGTTTTTTGATCAAACTTCGGTTGAAATAACGCAGTCTGTAAAAACTTTAAAGCATCTTCAAATATCGGATCATCTAGTCCATAAGCATCATCAATCACAACCATAGAAAATTGGTTAATATGGCGGGATGCGAGTTTCGTAGGACCGGCATGATAAATCGCATCATACAAAGATTCGAGATATTTACTTTGGGCTTTACGTGTTGGATATACAGCATTTTTTGCCTTAAGCATTGCAATCATTAAACTGCGTGCCGTTACATTCACTTTATCTATTTCGGCTAAAAACCGCACCGTTAAGATGCGGGATTTAAATTGATTGGTTTCTACATACTGATACGTTACTTGGTTATGTTCTTTTAGATGTAATTTCATAAAGCCTCCAAAAAAAGTGCCAAGGCACTTTTTTACTTATTATTCAGCAAGGGTTAAAGCGATTTCCATCATTTTAGTAAAAGCGTTTTGGCGCTCTTCACTTGATGTTGCTTCTTTGGTTACTAATGAATCTGATACCGTTAATAAACAGGCTGCGTTTTTCCCTGTAACTTTCGCATTATGAAATAATGCAAATGATTCCATTTCAACGGCAATGGCATCGTATTCTTTATATATTTTTTTATAATCTTCAAAGTGTTCGCGATAAAAAACATCGCTTGAATGAATAACCCCTTTGGTGATTGGTATTTTTAATGCTTTTGCGGCGGCTTCGAGCCGTTCATTTAAATGTTTGCTTGGATAGGTATACGGTTGTTTATAACTTCCTGATTGGACATAAGCATAACTCGATTCACTATATGCGCTTTCAGCCAATAAAACATCATATAATGCAATTTTATCGGTATAAGCACCACAAGAACCAATTCGAATAATGTTTTCAACATCGTAAAACTTGTACAGTTCATATGAGTAGATTCCAATACTAGGCATCCCCATACCACTGCCCATAACACTTATTTTCTTTCCTTTATACGTTCCTGTATAACCGAACATATTACGTACTGTATTAAATTGTTTAACATCTTCTAAAAAAGTATCCGCAATAAATTTAGCACGCAATGGATCGCCTGGCATTAATACTGTTTTAGCAATTTCATGTTTTTCTGCAGAAATGTGTGGTGTACTCATCTTTTTCCCTCCTAATATTCACTATCTGAAGTTTCGCCCTTAACTAAGGAAACGCCACTACTCGTACCGATGCGCGTTGCACCAGCTTCAACCATCATTTCAAAATCTTCACGGGTTTTTACGCCGCCACTTGCTTTCACACCGCGGCCTTTAGCAACATCGGCCATAATCGTTACTGCTTCTAAAGTTGCACCACCTGTACCAAAGCCTGTACTTGTTTTTACAAAGTCAGCGCCCGCTTTAAATGCGGCTACACTTGCGGCACGAATTTCTTCTTTTGTTAAATAACAGGTTTCTAATATGACTTTTAAAGTATGGGTATTACACACCGTTTTAATCGCTTTAATTTCGGCTTCGACGTCGTCAAATTTACCAGCTTTTACCCACCCAACATTAATGACCATATCAATTTCATCGGCACCGTTGCGGATTGCATCTTCTGTTTCATACACTTTCGTTTTCGTCGTACTCGCACCGAGTGGGAACCCAATGACTGTACATACTAAAACCTCTGAACGCTTTAAACTTTCAGCAGCATACGATACCCATGTCGGATTAACACAGACACTTTTAAAGTCATAAGTAAGCGCCTCATCTAATAAGGTATCAATATCTTCTTTCATTCCAAATGCTTTTAAATATGTGTGATCGATATACTTATTCAATTTCATAAATAGCCTCCTAAAAATGCTAAGATATAATTTTATTAATGGTCCTGCAGACACAACGAAAACCAGTGTTCCAAGATGTGCAGTCCCAAAGTTATTAAGAAATACAAGCGATAAAATAATGCCTAAAATAAGCGGTGTTGCATCCAAAAAGAGTCTTGTTATAACCATCCGCTTCGTTTTAAAAACACGCATTAATGTATACATAAATTCTTCTAGCACACCTGCTGGATATTTTGATAAAATCAACAAAGATCCTCCAAGGGGTAAAATCAAAATCCCAATTATAAACACACTGCTTTGAATGCTAAATTGCGTTGGGTAAAAAGATGCGAATACAAAACGATCAAATAAATCAATCAAGTTTCCGACAATGAAAACAGGGACCGCCATCGCAAAATATTTCAAGTTTTTTTCATAGAGCAC
>SKIY01000134.1 GCA_007116205.1 Candidatus Izemoplasma sp.
CTGAGATTTGGATTCAAAAAATGGCGCAGTATTTAAATATTCAACCTGGAAAAGCAAGTGATGGACTTTTACAAGATGTCCACTGGAGTGCAGGAATGTTTGGGTATTTTCCGACTTATGCACTCGGTAGTGCCTATGCGGCTCAAATATATTATACGTTGATTAAAGAGTTAGATTTTGAGACGTTAATTCGTGAAAATAAAATTAGTGAAATTAATCGGTGGTTACAAGAAAAAATCCATATCTTTGGGTCGAGTAAGAAACCTTTGGAAATTTTAGAGGAAGTGACGCATGAGCCGTTTAATCCGAAGTATTACATTCAATATTTAAAAGAAAAATATTCTAAGTTATACTAGGGGTGAGTTTTTATGATTGATCGTTACTATGAACATAGTGAAGCTTTATTAAAGCAATTACCAAAAGGGGTCTTTATTACGGTTAAAGGTGAAGAACAGGTGAACACGATGACGATTGCTTGGGGACATATTGGTGTTATTTGGGGAAAACCGATGTTTATTGCATATGTGCGGTATTCTCGGTATACTTATGATATGTTGCTTAAGGCTGAGGATTATACTATTAATGTGCCTGTTGAGCAAGATTTACGTGCGGCGTTAAAGATTGCTGGGACGGAATCTGGACGAGATATTGATAAGTTTAAAAAAGCCGGTTTAACACTTCAAGCCGCTAAAAAAGTCAAGACACCGATTATTAAAGATTGTCGGTTAAATTATGAATGTAAAATGATGTATCAGCAAACGATGGAACCAGCGTTGATTGATTCAACGGTAAAAGCACGTTATTATCCTAACCATGATACGCATATTATGTTTTTTGGTGAGATTGTGGATGCGTATATGCGGGAGGAGTAAATGAAAGATGTTGGGAGTAAGCTATTAAAGGGAAAGCGCGTTATTTTGCGGAAGTTGACAAAACATGATGCGCTTGCAATGTATACGAATTGGTGTCAAGATCAAGCAGTTACAGACTATGTGCTATGGGAACCGCATGCGCACATTAAAGAAACGCAAGAGATATTAAATACGTGGGTGAAGGCCTATGATTCACCGTGGACGTATCGATGGGGGATTGTTTCACCGCGGACTGGACATTTAGTTGGAACGATTGATTGTGTGTATTTCTCTGAGCGTCATGAAGTTTGTGAGTTAGGGTATTGTTTGGCGCGTGATTATTGGAATCAAGGGATGATGACAGAAGCGGTTGAACTGGTTGTTCGTTTTCTTTTTGAAGCAGTGGGTGTAAACCGTATTGAAGCGCGACACGCGACACGTAATCCAGCTTCAGGTCGTGTTATGATACACGCAGGTATGAAGAAAGAAGGAACGCTGAGACAACGCCTTCAAAAACGCGCAGGTGATTTTTGGGATTTAGATTATTATGCTATTTTAAGAGAAGATTACTATAAAAAGAATGAATAAAAGGAGATGACTATGAGTAATATTATTAGTGGAAAAGCATTATCAAAAGAAATTCGTGCAGAGGTAAAAGTTGAAGTTGATGCATTAAGAGAAAAATTTAACAAGGTGCCGCATTTGGTAGTTGTTCTTGTGGGGGACGATCCTGCGAGTTTATCATATGTTACGGCAAAAGAGCGTGCGTGTATTCGTGCGGGGATGAAAAGTACGTTAATTCGTAAAGATGAAAGCATCACGGAAAAAGCATTGCTTGATTTAATTCACGATCTTAATGAAGATCCGGATGTTCATGGTATTTTGGTTCAATTACCGGTACCTGATCACATTGATGATAATAAAGTTATCGATGCAATTAAAAAAGAAAAAGATGTGGATGGATTCCATCCTTTGAATGTTGCGGCTGTGCATTTAGGAACTAAAGGTATTTTACCAGCGACACCTAAAGGGATTTTAACAATGTTAAAAAGTACCAATACTGAAATTAAAGGGAAACAGGCGTTGGTTATTGGACGGAGCAATATTGTTGGTAAACCTGTAGCGATGTTGTTGCTTAAGGAACATGCGACGGTTACCATTGCGCATTCACGTACAAAAAACATGAAGGAACTTGCTTTACAAGCAGATATTATTGTTGCGGCGGTTGGTCGTGCAAACATGGTGACTGCGGATATGGTTAAAGAAGGCGCTATCATTATTGATGTTGGTGTGAACCGTGTGAATGATAAGCTTGTTGGTGATGTTGATTTTGAAGCAGTAAAAGAAAAAGCATCGTTTATTACGCCTGTACCTGGTGGGGTAGGGCCGATGACGATTGCGTCGTTGTTGCAAAATACAGTGGAATGCTTTTTAATGATAGAAGATAAGTAAATATTGAGGGTGAAAAGCGATGATTGAAAGATATAGTTTAGATGCAATGCGTGCGTTGTTTGAAGACCGCGCTAAATTTCAAGCGTATTTAGAGGTGGAAATTGCTGCACTTGAGGCCTTTGCTGAGTTGCAGGTAGTTCCGCTTGCTGATGTACGTAAGATTGAAGCTAAGGCTAAAATAGATGTTGAACGTATTCATGAAATTGAAGCGGATACGAAGCATGATGTCATCGCTTTTACTCGAAGTATATCTGAGCAATTAGGAAAAGAGAAACAATGGTTTCATTATGGATTAACGAGTACGGATGTAGTTGATACGGCCTTAGCATTACAGTATAAGAAGGCTGTAGCGATTATTCGACCGAAGGTTTTGGCGTTTATGAACGTATTAAAAGCTAAGGCTATAGCGTATAAAGGGTTGGCTTGTATTGGTAGAACCCATGGGATTCATGCTGAGGTAACGGCGTTTGGGCTTAAATTTGCGCTTTGGTATGAGGACTTTAAGCGGCATTTAAAACGCTTTGATGCGGCTTGCGAAGAAGCGATTGCAGGGAAGATTAGTGGTGCGGTTGGAAATTTTGCGAACACACCGCCTTTTGTGCAAGATTTTGTTTGTGAGAAGTTGGGGTTGGTGAGTGTTAACATTTCAACACAAACGTTACAGCGCGATCGACATCTTGCTTTGATGCAAGCTTTGGTCATGTTTTCAACGGAGATTGAGAAGATTGCCTTAGAGATTCGGCATTTACAACGCACTGAAGTTCGTGAAGTGAGTGAATATTTTGATGAGAAGCAAAAAGGGTCTTCAGCGATGCCGCATAAGAAGAATCCGATTGCGTCTGAAAATATGTGTGGTTGTGCACGGTTGATGCGCGGGTATTTAAGCAGTGTTAGTGAGAATGTTGCTTTATGGCATGAACGTGACATTTCACATTCTTCTGTGGAACGGGTTGCTTTTCCTGATGCGTTTATGTTACTTGATTATATGTTGACGCGTTATGAAAAGGTTATGCGCAGATTAATTGTTCATGAAGCACGCGTAGGAGAAAATATTGATATGACGTATGGTGTTATTTTTTCTCAGCGGGTTATGCATGCTTTAATTGATTGTGGCATGAGCCGTGAAGCAGCGTATGATTTAGTACAACCATTGGCGCTTAAAGCGTTTGAATCGAAGCAGGCTTTCTTTGATGTGTTGAGTAATACGCAAGCGATACGCGAGGTTTTAAACCACGAGATGTTATTAGAGTGTTTTGATGTAAATTATTATTTAAGAGCGGTCGATACTATTTTTGAGCGTGTGTTTGGGGATGGTAAGGCATGAAAATTTTAAAAGTTGTTGTTTCTGTTGCGTATGCGGTGGTATTAATTATGCTTTTTGCATCACTTTTAACGAGTAATGCGTATATGCGTTTGTCAAAGGGGTTATATGCCTCACATGATGATATTGATTATGATCATGATTATGTTGCAGGGCAATTGATTGATTATTTGAATTACCGCCATGATGATTTATTATTTGGTGCTGATGCGAATGATAACACTGTTTTAATGCGAGATATTGAGATACGACATATGGTTGATGTGCGAGATGTTTATACAATGTTACGGCTGATTGCTTTGGGGTGTTTTGTTTTTGTCGTCGGTGTTTCTGTAATGCTTTATCGAAAAAATAAAACTGCTTTTTATGATATGTTTAAAAACATCTTTTGGGTACCACTAGGGTTTTTTATTTTTGTAGGAACATGGTTTTTAATTGATTTTGGTCGAATATTTACATGGTTTCATTTATTGTTTTTCAGTAATGATGATTGGATTTTACGCAGTGATGATGTTTTAATTCGTTTATTACCGAGTAATTTTTGGTTGGTAAGTGGGAGTATTATATTGTTAGGAACTGTTGTAATGCTTGCGTTGACAGTGATTTTAAATGAACGTTTTATAAAGCCACAAATTAAAAAAAATACATTAAATTAAATTTACTATTGATTTCAGAAAACAGTCTATAGTAGAATGAGATTGGTTGGTATCGTATATGATCAGAAATAGGGTCTGATTGTCTCTACCCCGGCACCGTAAATTTCGGGACTATGATACGTAATAGGATTTCGAGAGAATTCTCCTATTTTTTTGGTTTTTACGTACACAACCACAAAAAAATGAGGAGGATTTTTTTTAATGGTTGAAAAGATCAGTAAGTTTTTCAAGCTAGAAGAGCGCAATACCACAATGCGCACAGAGATTTTAGCAGGGGTTACAACATTTTTAGCTATGGCGTATATTTTGCCAGTAAACTCGAATATGTTGAATGATGCGGGCGTCCCTTTTGGTGGCGTGTTCTTTGCGACAGTTGTCGCGTCGATGATTGCGTGTTTGGTTATGGGATTAGTGGCAAATTATCCGGTAGCGCTAGCACCAGGTATGGGAATTAATGCGTTCTTTACTTACAATGTTGTATTGTTTGGCTTTGAAGGTGTTGAATGGCGTGGAGCATTGGCTGCAGTATTTCTTTCTGGGATACTATTCTTAATTGTTTCGATAACCGGTGTTCGTCGTAAAGTTATTAATGCGGTACCACAAGGGTTAAAATATGCCGTTGGTGCAGGGATTGGTTTCTTTATTACCTTTATCGGACTAAAGAATGCTGGTATTGTTGTTGCCTCACCTGCGACTTTAGTTGAGTTAGGTAATTTGAGTTATCCACCTGTTTTACTTGCGATTTTTGGGTTGATTTTAGTTGTCGTACTTTATTCTATGGGGAACAAGTTTGCGTTAATTATATCGATTGTTTCTACGGCAGTTTTAGGATTAATTTTAGGGGCACTTGGTGTTGATTTGATGCCAGCGTATTCTACTGATTTTTCTGTTGGATTTATGGGTGATGTAGGCGATACGATTTTTGCACCGTTCCGTGGTGGATTCCAAGAGTTATTCTCTCATCCATCAGCTTGGTTTATTATCTTTATCTTCTTATTTGTTGATTTCTTTGATACAGCGGGAACACTTATGGCTGTAGGAAATCAAGCAGGATTAATTAATGAAGATAGTGAACTTATTGGTGGCGATCGTGCGTTATTTGCGGATGCAATCGGTACTGTATCTGGTTCTGTTTTAGGAACAAGTACTGTTACGAGTTACATTGAATCATCAACAGGGATTGAACAAGGTGGTCGTACGGGATTAACTGCAGTTACGGTTGCAGCATTATTCTTATTGTCACTTTTCATCTATCCATTATTAAGTGTTGTTACTGGTATTAATGAGTTTGCTATGATTGATGGGGAAGAAGTACTTGTAGCAACATATTCTCCAGTTACAGCGATGGCATTAATTATGGTTGGGGCGTTAATGGTTACGCAGTTAAAAAATATCAATTGGGATGATAAAGCTATTTTGATTCCTTCATTCTTGACGATTGTGTTTATGATTTTTGCATTCTCAATTGCTGAAGGTATTGCGGTTGGATTTATTTTCTATCCAATTATTATGGTGGCTACAAAACGTGCTAAAGAAGTTAATCCAATTATGTATGCTTTAATGGTTGTGTTTATCTTATTCTTTGCGTTACAGGTAATTATGTAAGGTGTTTAAAGGCTGTGATTTCACAGCCTTTTTTTTATTTTTTTGTAGAGTGATAGCGCTTTTATCTTACGGTTTACAATACGGTGTAGATAATATACAATAGTATTAGACTTGAGGTGAATGTTATGAGATTATTGTGGGATGATTTGACGGTTGAACGGACGTTAAAAAGGATTACGCATGAGATTATTGAACGCGTGGGTAAATTTGATAATTTACTGCTTTTTGGCATTGAGAAAAAAGGGGTTCGACTTGCTGAAATGATTGGAGAGAATCTTCAACGTTTCGAAGGTGTTGAGGTACCTGTTTATTCACTTGATATTTCGCCTTTTCGTGATGATGCACCATCTGAGGCAAAACATAAGTTGGCTATTACAACAAAGGATAAACATATTATTGTTGTGGATGATGTTTTATATACAGGAAGAACGGTGCGTGCGGCAATGGATGCGATTATTGCGCTAGGGAGACCTTCTAAAATTCAATTTGCGGTATTGATTGATCGTGGACATCGTGAGTTACCGATACGGGCGGATTATGTTGGTAAGAATGTTCCAACACGGTTTAATGAAAGTATTGTAGTAAATGAAACTGGCGTATACATAAGCCAACATCAGGAGGATAATGATGGAGACAATTAAAAAAAGAGATGCTGTCCTTTATGAGGCGATGCACAATGAAAAAAAACGGCAGGAAGCACATTTAGAGTTAATTGCTAGTGAGAATTTTGTAAGTGAAACGGTTTTAGAAGCGCAAGGGAGTATTTTAACTAACAAGTATGCAGAGGGGTATCCTAAGAAGCGTTATTATGGCGGCTGTGAGTTTGTTGATGTTGTTGAGAATTTGGCACGTGACCGTGTTAAAAAGCTGTTTAACGTTAAATATGCGAATGTGCAGGCGCATTCTGGGTCCACGGCAAATATGGGTGCGTATCGTAGTATTGTGAATCCAGGGGATAAAATTTTAGGAATGAGTTTGGATCACGGGGGGCATTTAACGCATGGACATCCTCTGAATTTTAGTGGTGAGGATTATGAGTTTCATAGCTATGGCGTCGATAAGGCCACTGAAATGATTGATTATGATGCGGTTATGAAGCAGGCGAAAGAAGTGCAACCAGCATTAATTGTTGCAGGAGCAAGCGCATACTCTAGAGAAATTGATTTTAAGAAGTTTCGTGAGATTGCGGATGCTGTTGGTGCAAAGTTGATGGTTGATATGGCGCATATTGCTGGATTGGTTGCGGCTGGGATTCATAATAATCCGTGTGAGGTTGCCGATATTGTCACTTCGACGACGCATAAAACGTTGCGTGGTCCGCGTGGGGGTATTATTTTAACAAATAACTTTGAAATTTATAAAAAAATGAATCGTGTTGTGTTTCCTGGTATTCAAGGAGGGCCTTTAATGCATGTGATTGCTGCGAAAGCAGCGGCTTTTGAAGAGGCTTTAGGGATTGAGTTTAAGGCATATCAACATCAGGTTGTCAAGAATGCTAAAGCACTTGCTCAAGCGTTAATGGAGGTTGGATTTCATGTGGTTAGTAAAGGGACAGATAACCATTTAGTACTTGTTGAGGTGAAATCACTAACGCAGTTAACAGGAAAAGATGCAGAAGCATTATTAGAAGAAGTACATATTACTTGTAATAAAAATACGGTACCGAATGATCCGGAAAAACCTTTTATTACCAGTGGTATTCGTTTAGGGACACCGGCGCTTACATCTCGTGGATTTAAAGAAGAAGATATGAAGTTAATTGCGAAGTTGATTTATGATACGTTAATGAATCCGAAAAATAATTTTGTTTTAGACGGGGTTAAAGAACAAGTTGCTATGCTTACGAAGAAGTATCCATTGTATACATAGTCGATTTATAATGCATTTAAAACGTTTACATCTTGCATTACTTTTTGAAATATGGTTTAAAATAGATATGGGTTAGCAAAATCAAGAAAACAACATGTTAAAGCTCAAGCTTTAGCATGTTTTTATTTCAGGAGGGTTTTTATGAATAAAGAAGAGCTTTTAAAGAAGGCAGACGATGCAAATGTTAAGTATATTCGGTTGTGTTTTACGGATATTCACGGCATGATTAAAAATGTTGAAATTCCTGTAAGGAAGTTAAAAGATGCTTTAGAAAATGAAATTATGATTGATGGATCAAGTATTGATGGGTTTACACGGTTACAAGAATCTGATATGTATCTATATCCAGATTTGAATACTTGGTTGGTCCATACATGGGAAAACAGTGAGTATGGTAATGTGGCATCGCTTATATGTGATGTTTACACACCAAATGGTAAACCATTTATTGGGGATCCGCGTTATGTTTTAAAGCGTAATTTAAAAAAAATGAAACTTATGGGGTTTGGGAAGTTTAATATTGGTGTTGAGCCTGAATTTTTTCTATTTAAGAAACATAATGGTGATATAACTATGGATACGAATGACGCTGGGGGGTATTTTGATTTATCTCCTATCGATGGTGCTGAGGACTGTCGTCGTGATATTGTATTAGAGCTTGAAAAGCTTGGATTCAATATGGAGGCATCACATCATGAGGTTGCACCAGGCCAACATGAGATTAATTTTGAGTTTGAGGATGCGTTAGAGGCGTGCGATAAGTTGCAAACATTTAAATTGGTCGTTAAAAATGTTGCTAAACGCCATGGGTATCACGCCTCATTTATGCCGAAACCTATAGCAAATGTTAATGGTTCTGGAATGCATACGAACTGCTCTTTAACAACACAAGAGGGTGAAAATGCTTTTTATGATAAAGATAAACCATTAGCACTAAGCGATGTTTGTAGGTATTGGATTGCGGGAATTATGGAGCATGCACGTGGGTTTACTGCTATTACAAATCCAACCGTAAACTCTTACAAACGCTTGGTTCCTGGGTATGAAGCACCGTGTTATGTATCGTGGAGTGATATTAATCGCTCGACGATGATACGTATTCCGGCATCAAGAGGGAAGCAAACACGTACAGAAATTCGTAGTGTTGATCCTTCTGCGAATCCGTATTTAGCAATGAGTGTTATTTTAGCTGCAGGGTTAGATGGTATTTCAAAACAAGTTGATCCTGTAGACCCTGTATATATTAATCTTTATGATTTAAACAGAAAAAGTCGTGAAAAGATGGGGATAAATAATCTTCCTGAAAATTTAAAAGATGCATTAAAAGAGTTACAACAAGACGATGTTGTTGTTGAAGCGTTAGGAGAACATGTTTTAGAGAAATTTTTAGCTGAAAAAGAAGAAGAGTGGGACAGATTCCGCATGAGTATTTCTGAATGGGAGTTAAATACGTATTTGAAGGCGCTTTAGTAATACGTTTTAAGGATTATAAATGTAAAAAAGTCTATGATAGTTCATAGGCTTTTTTTAAATCTATAACGGTTTACAATGGTTCAGATTATAGTATTTAAGGTGTTGCTTATAGTAATTACCATTATCTTTGTTTTAATCGTTAGAACCACATAAAATAATGGTTGAAAGGAGAATTTGATGAAAACGATAGATGCAACGGATTATATCCCTAAAGAGAAACATCCAGCTATTATGTCATTGTTTTTTTCACTCGCAGTGGGAGAAAGTATGTTACTGATTAATGACCATGATCCCAAACCATTAAGGTATCAGTTTCAAGCAGAATATACTGACATGTTTACATGGAAATATATAGCAACAGGTCCAGATATTTATAAAGTAGTGATTACAAAAACTAAGGAGGTACATAATGATTAAGCAAACAGATTCATTAGGGAGTATTGTAACGCGTATTCCAAGCAGTGCAAAACTATTTGAAAAGTATAAAATAGATTATTGTTGCCATGGGGATCGTCCCTTAGAGGTAGCTTTAAAAGATGAAACGATTGCTATTGAGGTTATGTTAGATGATCTAAATAAGCTTTATGAAGAAAGCTTAACCCAATCAACGACGGATTGGACAAAAGCAGATTTAAATCGTTTAGTAGAACACATCCTTAATACGCATCATGCGTTTTTATATGAAGTATTACCAGTTATTAGTGAAATGACGACGAAAATACTAAGGGTCCATGGTATTCATCA
>SKIY01000115.1 GCA_007116205.1 Candidatus Izemoplasma sp.
AGTCGGGCTTATTTCTTAAGCCGCGTAAGCGTAATTTTGATTTCCGGTTATATTTAACCTAGTGTTTTTACTTGCACAACCAAGGCATGCTTATCAAGCTCTAACTACCCTGTCGAATCCAGAATCAACCCCATATACATATTATAACATGTTTCAACAAATATTAGAATAAATTGAATATAGTATTAACACCCATAACCAAAAGTAAACTGGCTATAACAATTTGGAAAATCCGTTCATTGATCCTGCTTTGAATTTTCATCCCTATCATGCCACCGATTAGCACCAAAGGCAAAAACAGTAACACTTGTAAAAGCGTATTCGGTTCAAAACTTCCGTGGATTGTAAATGAGATGATACTTCCAACATTTAAGATAAAGAAAAACAATATTAACGATAACCGAAACTGTGCCTTTTTATAATCAGTGTTTGACAAATAAATCAATACAGGTATGCCCCCAACACCTATTAAAGTATTTAAGATACCCCCTGTGGCACCGACTGGTACAAAGAAGCGCTCAGGTTTTGGAATATGAAATTGAACTTTAAAAAGTTTATTAATCGCTGTAAAAATCAATAGCACCCCTAAAATAATTTGAAACGTACGCAAATCCATACGTTCTAACAAAAACCCGCTTAGTACCGCAGCGATAAACCCTGCAATTACTAAGTATCTTAAAGGATATAAAGCTTTTATCGTTAAGTTTTTTTCTTTAACCAAAATAAAGATGTTTAATAGTAAGTTCAACGATACAATTAAAGGTCTAGTCGCTTCTGGGGATAAGAAAAATGCCGTAAGAATAGGGACAGCAAACAATGCAGTCCCAAAGCCTGTAATGCCTTTGATCGTTGCTGATAGCAACAAAATCAGGCTAATCCAAACAATCGTTTCGACAGTCATATCAAACATGTTGCTTCATGTTTTTTTCCATCCGACGTTTTACATCTTTTTCTTTGATGCTTTGGCGTTTATCGTGGAGTTTCTTACCTTTTGCTAAAGCGATTTCGATTTTACAAATACCTTTATCAATATATATCATTGTCGGTACCAACGTATAATTTTCTCGTTGGATTTTACTGCCCAATTTTACAATCTCACGTTTGTGCATTAAAAGCTTTCGCGTCCGTGTTTCATCATGATTGAACTGATTGGCTTGTTTGTATTTAGCAACATGCATATTAATAATAAATGCTTCATCATTTTTAACCCTAACATGCGCATCTTTTATACTTACTTTTCCTTCACGAATCGACTTTATTTCTGTACCACGTAAAACAATACCCGCTTCAAAACGATCTTCAAGAAAATATAAATGACTCGCTTGTTTGTTTCTAGCAATAACATTCACGGGTAACCCTCCTAACGAATTTTAAAATCAATTTCTCCATCAAAGATGTTCGTACCTGTCACTTCTACAGTTACGGACTCCCCAATGCGATAAACACGCTTCTTACGTTCCCCAACTAAGATTAATAAATCTTCATTAAAGTTATAGTAATCATCATCAAGTTCACTAATATGTACTAAGCCTTCAATCGTGTTTGGTAGTGACACATAAACCCCAAAAGATGTTACTGAAGAGATTGTCCCTTCAAATTTTTGACCGATGAATTGACTCATATACTCAGCCTTTTTCATGTCGAGGATGTCACGTTCTAACGCGATTGCTGAACGCTCTTTATCACTTGCTTGTTTCGCTACTAACGGCATTGCAGTTTCATAATGTTTAATGATTTTTTCAGTTTGATTTTGTTTAAAGAAATATTCACGCAATAACCGATGAACAATTAAATCTGGATACCTTCTAATTGGCGAAGTGAAATGCGTGTAATGATCAAAAGCCAATCCAAAATGTCCAATATTACGTTCTGAATAAACCGCTTTTTGCATTGAGCGTAACATCATTAAGTTAATGCCTTTTTCACTCGCCGTATCTTCGACTTTTTGCAACAGCTTCTGTAGTTCACGATGGGATATTTCTGATTTACCTTTAACTTTAAATCCTAACGCTTGAGACATTGTTAATAATTTCTCAAGTTTTTCTTCTTTTGGTTGTTCATGAATGCGGTAAATAAACGGCAGTGATAACCAATGCACATGCTCAGCGACAACTTGATTAGCAATTAACATGAACTCTTCAATAATTTTTTCACTTTCACCGCGTTCAACCAAACTCACATCAACCGCTCTTCCAGCTTTATCTAAATGAATCATTGGTTCATCAGTTTCAAAATGGATACTGCCTTTTTCGGTGCGCTTAGTACGTAAAATTTTCGCTAAATCTGCCATCGTAAAAAACATTGATTTTAACGATTTATATTCTTTTTGAAGCGCTTCATCATTATTAAGTATTTTATTAACCTTCGTATATGTCATGCGCGCTTTCGAACGAATTACACTAGGAAAAATATGGTGTTCCTTAATCGTCCCGTTTTTAGTAATATGCATTTCGCAACTCACTGCCAAACGATCAACACCAGGCATTAATGAACAAAGATTGTTCGATAAGTTTTCTGGCAACATCGGAATAACCCGATCGACTAAATAAATACTCGTTCCGCGTTTATACGCTTCTTTATCTAATAGACTATCTTCACTTACATAATGTGATACATCGGCAATATGAACACCTAAATAGTACGTATCTTCATCAATTTCGTAAACTTCTATCGCATCATCAAAATCTTTTGCCGTTTCCCCATCAATCGTAATGATTGTGTGATCACGATAATCCTTACGGTTTTGATAATCTGCAGGGTTGATTTTTTGGTATTGCTCAGCCTCATTAAGCACAGCTTTAGGGAAGGCTGGATCAACATTATGTTTTAATATTTTACTTAAAATATCGACACCAGCTTGGTTCATATGCCCAATAATATGCACTATTTCAACTTCAATAATCCCGCGATGTGCATAGCGCGTAATCGTGGCTTGCACTTTATCGTGTTCTTTAGCACCATTTAAACCGTTTTTTCTAATCAATATACGGTGTTTAATATTTTGTTCATCACTAATTACTTCATAACGATTTCCACGCTTGATAACCGTTCCAATCAGCATTGATAAATGGCGTTCTAATACCCGCTTTACATCGCCTTCTTTACGAAGCCCGCGTTTGCTTTTTTCAACCTTGACTAAAACGCGATCTTTATGCATCGCGTCTTTCAATTTATTAGGTGCGATATATAAATCGTCCCCATCTTCATCATCCAAACTTAAAAACGCAAACCCTTTATCTTTAACATCTAAAACACCTGTACGATATGTTGTATGACGAATGTGTTGGTAACGGTGTTTTTCATCAAGAATAATTTTTGCCTCATCTGTCAAAGCATTTAAACTTTTGACAAGCGCTTTAAACGAATCACTGTCTTTCGCTTCAAAAATATCGCTTAATGCTTCAGCAGTAAACTTTTTCTCTGATTCAGATAACAAAAAGTTTTCAATTCTCTCTTTCATAATTCCCCTCATTTCTTAGTGAAAAAAAGAACACTAAGCAGTGTTCTTAAGCCATCATAGCCCAAATGGCTAATGCGATAAAGAGTGTAGCGACAACGGCGGTAGTACGTGTTAAAAACAGTTCAAAGCCGCGTTGCTTTTGATTTGAGAAAAGCTCTGACTTTTCACCACTAAAAGCGCTTTGTATGTTATCTTTTGAACTTTGTGCAACCACCAACGTGATAAGCATAATTGCAACGATAAGCAATAATATATGTTGAATTCCCATTTAACTAACCTCCAATGCTAAACGCAATATAAATGATATAAGCTATAATAATACATATACTTGGTAACGCATAAAGCAGTTTATGCGTTTGCGGCTTGCGTTTCAAAGCCACCAATAACATTATAGAGTTTATAAGCCCTAAAATCAAGAGCAAAGAAAGATTTTTACTCAAGCCTGGGTCTTCCGCAACACCTTGATAAATATGGTTTCTAACATTAATAAAATCCACAACACTAATAATCATCATATTAAAAATATTCGAGCCTAAAATATTCCCAAGCGCAACATCATAATTTTTAACTCTAAACAAATAAATAACAGCGGTCAGTTCTGGCAAACTGGTCGCTACCCCTAAAAAGATAGCACCAGAAAAACTTGCGCTTAAATTGAGTTTAATCGATAAATCATTGGTGATAACGGTCACATAATAACTTGTAACAACAACGACAACCGCCCAAAAAGCAAAGCTATATAAAATACGCTTAAGGCTTAGTTTTGATGTTCCAAGCTTTTCTTGTGGCAATTCATCGTTCATACTCTTAAGTGAGATCACATAAACAATAATAATTAATAGCGATATAACACTAAATGCAATGCCAATCCGAATATCAAAAGTCCCATACCCTAAGTTACTAATTCGAGATAGCAACATCGGCAATAAAAAAATCACATACATCATAATAATTAAACTATTCGTTTTAACACCGGTCTTTGTTTTATTAAAAAATAGATGTTTAATAAAAATCAAATCAACAACCGCTAATATTAACAAGTTAAATAAGTTCGATCCAAAAACATTCCCAAACGCAAGCCCGGGTTCATCAAGTACAATCGTTGATGTAATGCTCGTAATGAACTCAGGAAGGCTTGTTACCGTTGCAAGCATGACACCGCCAATTAAAGCACCACTAATTTTAGTCTTTTTATCCAACTCGTTGACAAAATGCGACGCTCTCGTCGTCGCTAATACCGTTAAAATTGCTAATCCTAAATACAACAATACAACAACCGTCAAACTCATAAAACACCTTACCTTATGTCAAAATAACGTGATGCTCGTTAACACTATTATAGCAAAATTTCACGATATACAATCATTAATTCAAGAAAAAACCTGCCCGTAGGCAGGTTCACTATTTTAAATTATAAAATGAAGCTTTTCCTAAGTATTTTGCATTGCGTCCAAGTTCATCTTCAATGCGTAACAATTGGTTGTATTTAGCAATACGGTCGGTACGTGAAAGCGACCCTGTTTTAATTTGTCCTGCGTTTGTAGCGACGGCAATATCTGCGATTGTTGAATCTTCAGTTTCACCACTACGGTGTGAAATAACCGCTGTGTAACCAGCTTGTTTTGCCATTTCAATCGCATCAAATGTTTCTGTCAATGTTCCAATTTGATTCACTTTGATTAAAATACTGTTTCCAATACCTGATGCAATCCCTTTGCGCAGTTTCTCAGTATTTGTTACAAATAAATCATCACCGACAAGTTGAATTTTATCGCCAAGTTTTTCGGTTAAAATCTTCCACCCGTCCCAGTCATTTTCATCTAGACCATCTTCAATTGAAACAATTGGATATTTATCTACCAATTCACTATAAAAATTCGTGAGTTCTTCTGCTGTCATCATTTTATTTTCACCAGCTAAATTATACGCGTTTTTATCTTTTACATAAAACTCGCTTGAAGCAACATCCATTGCCAATACAATATCTTTTCCTGCTTCATATCCTGCTGCTTTAATAGACGCCATAATAACTTCTAAAGCCTCTTCATTCGATGATAAATCTGGTGCAAAACCACCTTCATCACCAACGGCAGTATTTAACCCTTTATCTTTCAACACTTTTTTTAGTGCATGGAACACTTCAGCACCCATTCGCAGTGCTTCTTTAAAGCTTGGTGCACCTACTGGCATAATCATAAACTCTTGAAAATCCACCGTATTATCAGCATGTGAACCCCCGTTAATAATGTTCATCATTGGTGTTGGTAATGTTTTCGCATTAAAACCACCAAGATATGCATAAAGTGGTAATCCAGTATATTCTGCGGCGGCACGAGCACAAGCCATCGAAACACCTAAAATTGCATTCGCACCCAGTTTACCTTTGTTTTTGGTTCCGTCTAAATCAATCATTAACTGATCGATTAAGACTTGTTCTGTAACGTCATAACCAACGAGTGCTGGTGCAATAATTTCATTGACGTTATCGACTGCTTTTTGAACACCTTTTCCTAAATACCTTTTTTCATTATCTCGCAGTTCAACTGCTTCATGTTCCCCTGTTGAAGCACCACTTGGTACCAACGCGCGTCCGAACGCACCTGCGTCTGTATAAACCTCAACTTCAATGGTTGGGTTTCCTCTTGAATCCATCACTTCTCTTGCATAAATATCACTAATATAAGGCATCTAATCTCTCCTAACAAAATTTATTTTTTTAAATACTTACTTCTTAATTAATAACGATTTCCCTGTCATTGCCGCTGGTTGTGAAACCTCCAAGTATGCCAACATCGTTGGCGCAATATCACCTAATTTTCCTTCATCGCGAATATCAATAGCGTCATCAGTAATTGTGATAGGGACTAAACTAGATGTATGTGCAGTATGAATGCCACCTTCTGGGTCAAGCATCTTCTCAGCATTCCCATGATCAGCGGTAATAATGGCTACACCACCCATATCGATAATTTTGTCGACGACCTTTCCAACGCATTCATCTGTCACTTCAACTGCTTTTACTGCAGCGCTAATAACACCGGTATGGCCAACCATATCACAGTTAGCGTAGTTTAAAACAATGGCGTCATGACGATTCTTATCTAATTCATCCATGACTTTATCGGTCACTTCATACGCGCTCATCTCAGGTTTCATATCATAAGTCGCAACCTTTGGTGAAGGGACTAAAATACGTGTACTACCTTCTATTTCTTTATCTTCACCACCATCAAAGAAAAATGTAACATGGGCATACTTTTCAGTTTCTGCAATCCGTAATTGTTTTTTGCCGGCTTTACTTAAAACTTCACCAAACATATCGTCTAGCGTTTGAAGACCATAAGCAATACTCCCTTTTACATCTTCATGATAATGCATTGTCGAAACAAAATGCAAGTTTTTAAATGTTTTTGGGTTAGTAATTTCTGTCGTAGACGGATTCGTTAGCGCTTTACTTAACTGAATCGCACGATCAGGTCTAAAGTTCATAAAAATGATGGCATCATCATCTTTAATCACACCTGCACGATCAACACTAAACGGTTTAACAAACTCATCAACTACACCTGCTTCATAAGAAGCTTCAACACCACGCACCGCAGATTCAGCTTGCAAGCCTTTCGCTTCCGTTAAAATGTCGTAAGCAAGCTGTGTACGCGTGTAATTTTTATCTCGATCCATCGCGTAATAACGACCATGAACACTTGCAATAGTTCCCTCATTAATTGATTTCATATGTGCTTGTAGTTCTTTAATATACGTTAGTGCAGATTGGGGTGGTACATCTCTACCATCTAAATAGGCATGCACATAAACAGTATCAACATCTGCTTTTTTCGCAGCATCAATCATCGCTTTAAAGTGATCAATGTGTGAATGCACACCACCGTCACTTAAAAGCCCCATAACATGGAGTGATGAATGATGCTTATTAACATGTTTAAACGCTGCTTGATACGCTTCATTCGTAAAAAAATCACCATCTTCAATACTTTTATGAATACGTGTTAAAGATTGATAAACAATCCGTCCGCCACCTAAATTCATATGTCCAACTTCTGAATTTCCCATTTGTCCCTCGGGCAATCCCACAGCCAACCCTGAAGCTTGTAATGTTTTCGTTGGATATTTTTTCATCAAACGGTCTAAATTTGGTGTTTTAGCTAAGCTCACAGCGTTACCTGCACCTGCATCAGCTAATCCTAGACCATCCATAATAATTAATGCTACTGGTTTTTTCATACGTCACCTCAATGTGCTTTTTTGAACTCTATTTCATTATAACAAGTTTAGCAGTGCTTTTACAGTGAAAAGACCTTATCGAAAGCGTTTACTTTAAAGCTTTCTTCCTATACATCAGTACACATTTTTTGTATAATAGAATCAAATGATACGAGGAGTGATTACACGCATGCTAATAATTTAACAAAGCTATTAGAAACTTTAAAAAAATTAAAACCTGCTGCGCCATTCAATTATGTAGTACCGGATTTATGGAACTGTTTTAACTATCCAAAAGCTGCTACTATAAAAACACGAAATGGCGAGTTAATGGTAAATCCATATGACTTTTTCAGTTATTTAATAGAAGAAGTTTTTGTTAAAAAAACACGCAAAGACTTTGATCCAAGTATTGCCATTAGTCAAAATCATAAACGTCGTAACCACGGTGATTGGGTCAAAAAGAGTTTTATGTATTCAACAATGATTCGAACCTCAAGTGCTTGGGACAGCGATCGTTCTGGTGAACTTGAACTCAGTAATATTTATGGTTTAAAAGAAACTGGAACATTTGTTAAAATGCTTGCCTTACTGCCACTTTTAAAGAAGATGGCTATTGATACATTATATTTACTACCCATATCTAAACACAGTACCAAAATAAAAAAAGGTGATTTTGGGTCACCATATGCCGTCACAAACTTTACAGAACTCGATCCAAACTTAAAAGATCCTATTACCGCTGATGCGATGACAATCGATGAAGAGTTTGGTGCGTTAGTTGAAGCGTGTCACTTACTAAATATTCGTGTAGTTATTGATATTATTCCAAGAACCAACGCCATCGATAATGATTTTATTAGTAAATTTCCTGAATGGTTTTATTGGGTGAAAGCTGATCAACCTTATGTCACACCAATGGTCGATGCGATTGAAACGTCGACATACCCAGATATCAAGAGTCTTAAAACAGTCTTTAAAGACTCGGTTATCAAAGCACATTTAGCAAAGTTTGACCACGATCCCAAAACAAAAGACTTGGCACTTTGGGAAAAGGTAAAGCGCAGTAAAAATATTTTAGAAGCGATTAAAAAACATTATAATTTAACCATCGCACCTGCGTTTAGTGACTATATAAACGATAATCAACCACCATGGACAGATATTACGTTCTTTAGACTGTATTTAGATCATCCTGAAGCCACTAAAAAGTTTTTAGAGAATCCAGACTCTCAAGCGCCATACGTCCTTTACGACACCATAAAAAGCAATTTGTATCCAGGAAAAAAACCGAATATGCCGCTTTGGGAAACTTTAGCAAATATTATTCCAAGTTATCAAAAACGATTTGGTATTGATGGCGCACGTATAGACATGGGCCATGCATTGCCAAAGCCACTGCTTGATATGATAATTAAAAAAGCCAAAGCCGTTGATCCTGACTTTGCCTTTATTGCTGAAGAACTCAATCCAAAATATGCCGATATCGCCAAAGCATTTGGCTACAATATGATCATCGGAAATGGGTTTATGATGACTCCAAGAATATTTACAAGTCATGCCAAAGAACACTACCTTAAGTCGATTGATTTACCTGTACCTACTTTCGCTTGTAGTGAAACCCATGATACGCCAAGAATCGCATCGCGTTATGGTGGCGAGAGACTATCTACAACCCTGACTGTTTTAAACATGTTTATGCCAAATGGTGTTCCATTTTTAAACGCTGGTCAAGAGGTTTACGAAGTGCAACCCATGAACTTAGGTCTTGATGCAACGGAAGCTGATTTATACCATTTGCCTGAGAATGACCCATATTATAAAAAGCTTGCTTTGTTTGATAAGGTCGCACTTCATTATATGCATGAAAGACGTTGGAATATTCCAGATATGCTAGAACATGTAAGTAAAATTAGAAAGCGCTACTTATCACAAATCCACAATAAAAAGACCTTTATACCATTTGAAACTGACAATCCACTATTTATCGGTTATGGGTTTTTCAAACCGAGTAAAACAGGGAAAAACAATATCTTACTCGTGCTTTCAAATTTAAATCCTGATCATGATTACGCATTGCATTTAGATATTAACGAACTACGAAATAAAGCAAACAATACCGAAGTGGCTGGTCAGTTATTATTTTCGACCAATGAGATGGCGAGACCGTTTACTCAGTTTTTAAATAATCGTACCCTCGATATTCATCTTGGGCCAGGCGAAGTGAAGATTGTTGAAATCTAACCCGCTAATAATCAATGGTTCCCCGAATAAAAATGGGAATTCAA
>SKIY01000108.1 GCA_007116205.1 Candidatus Izemoplasma sp.
AAGCTGTTTCTCAGAAAATGTTTGGACGCCTAAACTAACCCGTCTAAACCCCAAGCGATATAATAAATTTGCGTACCTTTCAGAAACGTCGTTTGGATTCAGCTCAATGGTCGCTTCTTGTAAGTTTTCAATACGAACCATCTTTGCAAGATGATTGATAATCGCTTCTAACAAATCAGGCGCTAAAACTGATGGTGTACCACCACCAATATATAGTGTTGTTATATCGCTGATTGCTTCCTTATAATAACTGAGTTCAACGATGAGTTGTTCAACATATGCAGCTTTTTTAGATGCATGTGCTACTTCTTTTGCAAAATCGCAATACGTACAAATCGTATCGCAAAACGGAATATGGATATAAAGACCTTTCATACGCAATCACCTGTTAATATTGTACCATACATAGGGTAATAATAGCGCTTTTGCACAAAGAAAAAAGGATGCAAGCATCCTTTAAAATTACATTGGTAACAAAATCAAACTAAGCGCCATGACCGCCATTCCAGCGAGAAAGCCATATATTACTCTATGATGTGAACCATATTTTTCCGCAGTAGGTAAGAGTTCATCAATAGCCAAATATACCATGATCCCTCCAACACCTGCAAAAACAAGTCCAAACGTTACTGGGGTAATGAAAGTGATCAAGATGAAAAATCCAACCAATGCGCCCACTGGTTCTGCAAGGCCTGATAAAAACGAATATATAAAGGCTTTCTTTTTCGATCCAGTCGCATAATAGATTGGTACGCTGACAGCAATCCCTTCTGGGATATTATGAAGGGCAATCGCAATCGCGATACTTATCCCTAAAGCAGGATTTTCTAATGCGGCAAGAAACGTCGCAATTCCTTCTGGAAAATTATGAAGGGTTATTGCAAGGGCCGTGAATAAACCCATCCGCAATAAAGCTTTAGATTCCCGTGCTTCTTTAGTTGTAGGTTCTTGCATATCCTCAACATCTTTTAGTTCATGCGGATTTGCGACATTCGGAACGAGTCGGTCAATTACCGCTGTAAACGCAATCCCTGCAAAAAACGCTAACGTTGTGAACAAGTATGCGCTTGAACTACTAAAATGTGTTTCCTCTAAAGATTCCAAAGCTTTAGGAAAGATTTCCACAAAAGATAAATAAATCATCACCCCTGCGGAAAACCCGAGTGCAAGACTTAAAAAGGCTTCGTTGGTTTTTTTAGTGAAAAAAGCAATAGCGCTACCTATACCCGTCGATAACCCAGCAAGGGTTGTAAGCAGTAAAGCAAAAAGAATATCACCTGTTGAAAAATCGACATTTAGTAAGGGGATTAATATTAAGTTTTCCATAGCTGCCTCCCAGTTCAGTAAGTTGTTTATTACAATTTCTTTTTATTATTATAGCATTTATACGAAATTAGATAAACCCGTTTTTTTAAAATAGCTAAACACTTTTAAAAGTTAATCATCTAAAGATAAAACAGATAAGAATGCTTCTTGTGGCACTTCAACATTACCAACATTTTTCATTCGTTTTTTACCCTCTTTTTGTTTTTCAAGCAGTTTCTTTTTACGCGTAATATCGCCACCATAACATTTTGCTAAAACATTTTTACGCATTGCTTTTATCGTGCTTCGCGCAATGATTTTATTATGCAGTGCCGCCTGTATAGGGACTTCAAACATATGTCTAGGAATTAAATCTTTCAATTTATCAGTAATCGCTTTCCCACGTTTATATGCAAATTCACGATGGACAATCGTCGATAAAGCATCAACGACTTCTCCGTTAATTAAAATATCCATTTTTACGAGTTTGCTTGTTTGATAACTATCAAACTCATAATCAAATGACGCATACCCTTTAGTAGAAGATTTTAATTTATCAAAAAAGTCATAAACAATTTCGAGTAATGGTAACTGATAAATAATTTGTACGCGTGTATCACCAAGGTATGACATCGTTTTAAACCGACCACGTTTATTTTGACAAAGTTCCATTACATTTCCAACATATTCTTTCGGTGTCATAATAGTCGCCTCAATAAAAGGCTCTTCGATACGGTCAATATCTTGTGAATCCGGTAAAGTACTCGGATTATCAATCGTCTTTTTTGTTCCGTCATTCATATAGACATGGTAAATAACACTTGGGGCTGTAGCGATAAGATCGATTTTGAACTCGCGTTCAATGCGTTCTTGAATAATTTCCATATGAAGCATCCCTAAAAAGCCAGTACGGAATCCAAAGCCTAATGCTTGTGAATTTTCCGGTTCATATATTAAGCTAGCATCGTTTAGTTGCAAGCGTTCTAATGCTTCACGTAAATCGTTATACGCATTAGAATCAATAGGAAATAAGCCGCAAAAAACCATCGGATTTAATTGACGATACCCTGGCAACGGTTTATCTGCACTGTTTTTTTGTAAGGTGATCGTGTCTCCTACACGGACATCTGCCGCATCTTTAATCGCTGCAGTAAGGTATCCAACATCCCCAGCAGCTAAATATTCACGCTTTTGTTGTTTTGGTGTCGTCACACCGACTTCAATAACTTCAAAAGTTTTACCTGTTGACATCATTTTAATCCGGTCACCCTTTTTAAGAATACCGTCAACGATTCGAATCGATGGTATAATGCCGCGATAAGGGTCGTAAAAAGAATCGAATACCATCGCTTTTAATGGTGCTTCAGGGTCTCCTTTAGGTGCAGGTACCTTCGCAATAATTTGATCCATAATATCTTCAATACCGATACCCTCTTTAGCACTGGCTAATATCGCATCACTTGCATCTAACCCAATCACATCTTCAATATCTTTTCTAACTTTTTCAATATTGGCACTCGGAAGATCAATTTTATTGATTACCGGTAGTATTTCTAAATCGTTATCTATCGCTAAGTAGACATTTGCTAAGGTTTGTGCTTCAATACCTTGGGCTGCGTCTACGACTAAAAGCGCCCCTTCACAGGCCGCTAAACTTCTCGAAACTTCATAAGTGAAATCAACATGCCCTGGGGTATCGATAAGATGAAAAATATATGTTTCACCATCGGTGTGTTGGTAGTTGATTTCTACTGCATTCAGTTTAATGGTAATCCCGCGTTCACGTTCAAGATCCATAGAATCAAGCAATTGCTCACGCATTTCTCTAGCAGTAATTGACTTTGTGTGTTCTAAAATACGGTCAGCTAAGGTACTTTTACCATGGTCAATATGTGCAATAATAGAGAAGTTTCTGATGCGTTTTTGGCGGGACTTTATGTGGTTAATATCAATTGTTTCAGACATGTTTCATCGTTCCTTTCAACGCCTTAATTATTGTACACTAAATAGGCTTTTATTGCAATTGATTACTTATTAAAAAGACGCCCGCAGGCGTCTTAAACTCTATATTCTTATAAGCCATGTTCTGTACCTTTTCAGGTGACAATCATTTATCTGCGGTTTCCCGCCTCCTTGTGAGTTCGATTCCTCACGCGAAGTGCCCCTACCAATTTTGGGTTTCTAGCTTGTGGGGTTTACCCGTTCCACCCCAGTCATTTCTTCCTGGGCTCGTCTCTGTGGCACTTTTAAAGGTACTGACACCAGTAAAGGTGTGTTCCCAGCCGTCATCTTTAAGGATGCATAGCGTTATGGTTTCCGCTATCACAATCACTACAGACATCACAGTCTGTGCTAGCATGGACTTTCCTAACACGCTTAAAGCGTGCTCGATTGTCAAAAATATAGAATTAATGGTTTTCTAATAAATCTTCTAACGTTTCAATGCATGTCCCACATGCAATGCCTGCATCTGTTGCGTCGATTAAAGCATCTATAGCATCAATGCCAGAATCAATTGCTTTTAAAATCGTTGACTTTTTGATGTCTTGGCAAAAGCAAATGGTTTCATCTTGCTTATTTCTCATCCGTTTTAGCTGCTGGGGATTTTTGTGGTTCTGGACGTGGTAGCACTGCTTTTCTTGATAAGTCAATGCGACCGCGATCATCAATACCAATGACTTTAACTTTAACGCGTTCCCCGAGTTTAACAACATCTTCTACTTTATTTACACGCTCATGTGCAAGTTTTGAAACATGGCAAAGGCCATCTGTGCCTTTCCATAGTTCAATAAAGCAGCCGAACTTCTCAATACGAACGACTTTACCATCATAGATTTCACCAACTTTAGCAACGCGAACAATTTCTTCAATACGTTTCATTGCGCATTCAATCGGTGCTGCATCCGTATGCATTATCGTTACGCGACCATCTTGTTCAAGATCGATTTTTACGTTATCACAATCATCGATGATTTGTGAGATTTGTTTTCCACCTGGTCCAATAACATCGCGTATTTTTTCTGGATCTATCAGCATCAATTTTACTTTAGGTGCATATCTAGAAACCTCTTTACGCGGTTCTTTAATGGCACCCATCATGTTTTCAAGGATATGTAAACGTCCTATGCGAGCACGCTCTAAAGCTGTCTGTAAAATGTCACGACTTAATCCTTTAACTTTGATATCCATTTGAAGTGCTGTAATGCCTTTTTCTGACCCAGCAACTTTAAAGTCCATATCACCTAAGTGATCTTCTAGACCTTGAATATCAGATAAAACGCGTGAAACATCACCGTCTTGAATAAGCCCCATCGCAATCCCAGCAACAGGTGCTTTGATTGGAACGCCTGCGGCCATCAAACTCATACATCCTGCGCAAATACTTGCTTGTGAGGTTGATCCGTTACTTTCTAATATTTCTGAAACAATACGGACCGTATAAGGGAAATCTTCTTCATTAGGCATAACTTCTGCTAAAGCACGTTCTCCTAAAGCCCCATGCCCAATCTCGCGTCTTCCTGGAGGACCGTATCTACCGGTTTCACCTACGCTGTATGGTGGGAAGTTATAATGCAACATAAAGCGTTTATTATCAGTATCCCCTAAACCATCAACAATTTGATGTTCACCGAGCGCACCAAGTGTTGTGATTGATAATGCTTGCGTTTGACCCCGTGTAAAGAGCGCACTACCATGCGTTCTTTCAAGATAATCAACTTTAGATGTTAACGCGCGAATATCATCTAAACCACGGCCATCAGGACGCCGTTTTTCTTCCACGATCAAACGTCTAAACTCAGCTTTTACAATCGCATCCATAATCTGTTTTGCTTCTTTTTTAATCACAGCAAATGCTTCTTTATCTTTGTCACTAAAAGCATTTTCAAGACCTTCTTCAACCACCGTATCAATTGCGTTAAACGCAACCGAACGCTCATCGCGATCTTGAAGTTGAATCGCTTGAATTAAACTTTCTTTGATTTCTTTGTCAATAAAATCAACAACTTCTGAATGCTTTTCCGGTGCTTCAAAGATCATTTTTTCTTGACCCATCTCAGCAACGATCTCTTCTTGAAATTCACAAAGTTTCGCAATCCACTCATGTCCGAACATAATCGCATCAAGCATTTCTGATTCTGGTACTTGACTCGCACCCGCTTCAACCATATTTACCGCATCTTTTGTCCCTGCGACAATAAGGTCAATATCAGATAACTCTAAATCTTCTTCGGTTGGATTCACAATAAATTCTCCGTTAACACGTCCAACAACAACCCCAGCAATAGGTCCTTCAAAAGGCATTGGGCTTAAAGCTAGTGATAAACTACTTCCAAACATTGCAGTCATCGGTGGTGTGCGGTCAATATCCCCACTTAACACCGTGTTAATAATTTGAATGTCATGTTTAAATCCTTCCGGAAATAGTGGACGAATCGGTCTGTCAATAAGTCGTGCAGTCAGTGTTTCTAATTCTGAAGGTCTCCCTTCGCGTTTAAAAAATCCCCCCGGGATTTTTCCAGCCGCATACAGTTTCTCCGTATACATGAGCATCAATGGAAAGAAATCTAAATCTGAAGGTTTCTTTGAAGCTTGCGTGACACTTAATACCGCAGTATCATCGTAGCGTACAACCACTGCAGATGTAGCTTGTTTTGCAACTTCGCCAATCTCTACAATCAGGTTGCGACCATTGAAGTCCATCTTAAACGTTTTGGCTTCTGTCATTTGTTTTCCTCTTTTCTCTTTTATCATTTTCTACAATTAATAATAATAACATATTTTAACCAATAAGTATAGTTTTAAAGACCATAATCCTTGCGGGAAAAAAGAACAAAGTCACAGCGTTTACACGCCGTGACTAGCTATCTTCTTAAAATCCCAAACCCACCATAAATTGGGCGAATATCATTAACGGTAATAACAACATCTTTTTGGTGTGACTTAATAATATCCAGTGAACGTTGTACCTTACGTCTTGGTACATGCATATATAAAATTTCTTTACGGTCATCACGGCCATACGCATCAACCGCCGTTACAGCAAGTCCTGTTGCGCGCAATGCTTTAGATAAATCTTTGCCGTTAATTTTCTTAACAATTGCTTCGATTTTGACAGTTCCAATTGCAAGTTTACTTTCAATCATACTGCCGACATAATTCCCTATTGCAAATGCCAACGCATAGACGATAACCTTAAAAGGATCATCAGTGATATTTGTTAACACCGTTGCCGCTAAAATAACCCAAATAACAACCTCAAAAAACCCGATCGTTGCGCCTTTGAATTTTTCACCTTTAGTTATTAAAACAATTCTCACGGTTGCCATCGCAACTTCAATTATCTTTGTAAAAAAGATTAAAAAATATAATACCACCGAAGGTATTGACTCTAAAATTTCTACCAAATTAACACTCCTATTTTTGATGAACAATATTGCCATCGATGATAACAAGTTCAGTTCGCGTCATAATATCAAATGGGTCATTATCCCATATAACGACATCAGCATCTTTCCCAACCTCTAAAGAGCCAACACGTGATTCAATTCCATTGACTTTTGCAGCATCAATGGTCATCGCTGCTAAAGCCTTTTGACGACTTAATCCCTCTTTAACAAACAACGCAGTTTGAATGAGCGAAACATCTAAAGTAACAATCGGATGATCTGTCATAATCGCAAAAGGAATATCGTGTTTTTCTAATACCGATGCGCTAGAAAATGAACGATTAATCAGTTCGTATTTAGAAGAATATCCGAGGGTTGGTCCTAAAATCATTGGATACCCACTCGCCTTCACCGCTTCAGGAATTAAATAGGCTTCCGTAGCGTGGTCGATAGTAGCATTTAAATCAAACTCTTTAGCAATACGGATTGCTGTCATAATATCATCACTACGATGGGCATGGATTTTCACCAACATCCCATCAAAAACACGCATCAACGAATGCAGTTTCATATCAAAGGTTGGTTTTGTTGCGCCTTCAACTTTATCTTCATATGCTTTTAATTGCGTATGATAATCTTTAGCTTTTTGTAACCATTCACGCATTAAAGCAGCACTCGCCATACGTGTAGATGGATTTTTCTTTTGTTGTGAGTAAACACGCTTAGGGTTTTCACCTAAAGCCATTTTAATACACACTTCTTCTTTAAAAACCATCTCATCAACCGTTTTACCTACTGTTTTTAAAGCAGTAAACGTCCCGCCAATTACATTAGCGCTACCCGGTCCTGTCACTACACTTGTGACCCCACTTTTTGATGCGTAACTAAACGCACGATCATGTGGATAAACACTATCTAACCCACGCAGTTCGGGATAGATAGGATTCGTTGTTTCATTGGTATCATTACCTTCAAACTGAATACCTTCTTCCATCACACCAATGTGACAGTGTGGGTCTACGAGTCCTGGCGTAACCATCTTACCTTGCGCATCAATCACTTTGTAGTCTTGATACTTTTCCTGGTCAAACGATGCCCCTACAGCTTCGATTTTGCCATTCTTTATGGCAATATAACCTAATTCATCATTCAAAGTGTGCATCGTAAATAATTGTGCATTTTTGATTAAAATCATGTCGATGTTTCCTCCCGTATTTTTTTAATTTGTGATGCATTTAATTTTAGTTTTTCATGGTGCAACTCTTTAAAGTACTCAATAGAAGACTTAATCGTACCAGTAATTGGTATGGCTAATATAAGTCCGACAATGCCAAACAAATACGTGAAGAATACAAAAGCACTTAAAATCAATAACGGATGTATTTTCGTTTCACGTCCCATAATCAAAGGCTGTGCAACATTGTTTTGAATAATTTGTCCGACAATATTCGCACCCAAAATAACAAGTGGGGCATACTGACCAAACAATAAAGTATCTTGTTCTGTTAAACTGAACAATACCGGTAAAATGATCGCGATAAACGGACCTACATAAGGCACAATATCAAAGAATCCTAACATAAATCCAAATAATATACTTCGTTCCCTAAAGCCTAAAATGAACAGTACTATCGTAAAAAATATAGCCATAACAAACATCGTAATAAAACGACCATTAAAGTAATTTTCAATAACTTTATGCGCACGTGTCGTTAACTCAATTGCGTGATCACGATATTTTTTAGGAATGATCCCAATTAAATTTTCATAGATACGCGCACGATCATTAAGTATAAAAAATAAAAATACCGGAACCAATACAATCGTTAAAATGATCGTCGTTAAACTTTGAAAAATCGCCATTAAGTCTAACGTAATTTGCTCACTTTCTCCAATCGTTACATAGGCAGTTACCCATTCATACAATGATCGAAACGAAGATCCCTCAGAGAATACCTCATCAAAATACGCTACCACACGTGGCCAATCGTTTTCAATAAACGCCACTGCTTGATGATATATTAACGATCCCGCAAAACGGAAAAACAAGACCAATAAAACAGTAATACCCGCATAAACAATACCTGTATTAATCAATCTGTTTTTAAGCTTTACCCTTCGCTCTAACAACTTAAACACTGGTGCGACCAAATAACTAATAAACAAAGCAATAGAAAACGGAAGCAAAATGGCTACAAACGCTGTCATAAACAACATTAGTGCATTTGCAAACAGTTCTCTAACTAACAAAAGATTAATTAAAACCGCAGCAACAATTGCTAAATTAATCAGTAAACGTATACGTGATTTATTTTCATTCATACGACCACCGCCTATTCTTATATTCAATTATAAAACAAACCTTGCTTTATTGAAAGGCAATAACAAAAAAATAAGCGCCGAAGCGCTTATTTTATCGTCTCAATCCAAGTTTTTTAATCAATGTTTGGTAACGCTGAACATCTTTTTTAGCAAGATATTTCATTAAGTTACGACGATGACCGACTTTTAACATCAATCCCCGACGAGAATGAAAGTCATGCTTGTGAACTTTAAGATGTGCGTTCAACTCGTTGATTTCTTTTGTTAAAATAGCAATTTGTACTTCTGGTGAACCTGTATCGCCTTCTTTAACACGATATGTTTCTACCAGTTCTTGTTTTTGTTCTTTCGTTAATGCCATTTTTTTAGCCTCCTTATTTTCTTATTTGTCCCCTAAAACCGAGTCTTCGTTGGAGCTTCGAGAAACCAAGTATTAGGCGCGAATATTATTATAGCATAGTTTGATATTAATGCAAGTCAAAATCACTGTTTTTAAGAATCGAAATGGTCGCGCGTTCATCCGCTTCAATTTGCTTCACTAGCGCATCAACACTATCAAATTTTTCTTCATTTCGAAGCCTTTTTACAAAGACGATCTCTATCGTTTCACCATAGATCCTTTTATTAAAATCAAATAAATAGCTTTCAACACTTATATTGGTTTGTTGATTTAGTGTAGGATTATGCCCAATACTACTCATCGAGCGATACCAGCGCTTATTGTAGCGCGTAAAAGAAGCGTAAACACCTTTTTTAGGCACCAAATAATCCCCTGTATCAATATTGGCTGTTGGGTATCCAATTGCACGTCCTTTTTTAGCGCCATCAACGACTTGGCCTCGGACCGAATAAAAACGACCTAATGTGTCCTTAAT
>SKIY01000056.1 GCA_007116205.1 Candidatus Izemoplasma sp.
AAAGCTGCTAATGTTTCAAACAAGGATTGTGTCGCGATTATCTCTTGATTGCTCAAACGCATTTTAAACGGCACGAGTAATGGTCTTCTAATAAAGTTATCGGTCGCCATGGCCTCATAATACCGTTCATAGCGAATCCGTTCCGCTGCAGCATGTTGATCAACTAAGTACATGCCTTCATCCCCCTGAAAAATAAGGTAAGTTCCACTGACTTGACCAATATACTCAAGCTCTGGAAATTGTTTGCTGGCAGGTTTTATCTCTGGAATATGCGTTTCATCTGACTCACGAACATCTAAATCATAATCGATTTTTTCATCTGAAACTTGTCTAGGCGCTTGAAAACGCATTTTAGTTTGTGTGTCTTGCTTAGGGGCATTTTTAGTGACTTTAGGCACAATAAATGCCGCTTCTAAACAGCTTAAAATCGTTTTTTTAATCAATTGTAATAGGCTTTGTTCTTCAGTAAACTTAATTTCTAATTTTTGTGGATGAATGTTTATATCAATCAATAAAGGATCAACGGTTATCTCTAAATGCACTATAGGATATTTTTTCATCGGTAGATACGTTCTATACCCATCCATCACCGCTTGCATCACCCGATTATTTTTGATAATCCGTTTGTTTGCAATAAGTGTTATGTGTTGTCGCGTTGAACGTGTATGCATCGGTTTACAAGCGTATCCGCGAATCGTAAAATAACTGTTGCTTGCTTCAAACGGCAGCAAGTTCTTCGTTATATCAGTGCCGTATATTTGATGTAATATCTTAATGACATCGCCATCACCATAAGTATTAAACAGTGTTGTTTGATTATGCGTTAACGTAAACCTTACTGTTGGGTGAGACAGTGCCATTTTATTGATATGATCAACAATATATGCAAGTTCGCGCGTTTCACTTTTTAAATGTTTTAGGCGTGCTGGGGTATTGTAAAACAAATCTTTAACAGTAATGCTTGTTCCTTGCTTTAACGCCCCTAAAGTTTCTTCAATGATTCGACCGTTTTTAAGCGTTAACTTTTTCGCGGTTTCGGTTCCATCGGTTGATTCAATAATTAACTCAGACACACTTGCAATTGAAGGTAAAGCTTCTCCTCTAAATCCAAGTGATGCGATATGAAATAGGTCATGGTGGGTACGGATTTTACTCGTAGCATGACGTTTAAATGCCATTTTTAAATCAACTTCATCCATCCCGGCACCATCATCAATCACTTTGATGGTTTTCAAGCCATAATCTTGTAGATGCACCGAGATAATTTTACTCCCTGCATCAAGCGCATTTTCAACAAGTTCTTTAACGACACTCGCAGGATTTTCAACCACTTCACCCGCTGCAATCATATTTGATAACGCTTCATCTAACTGTTTGATTTTTGCCATAAAACTCACCATCTTTCACTCTTTATTTTACCATGAATGTTTTGTAATTATGAATCAAATTCAAACCGAAAGAAATATAGATCGTTGAGCGAATCAACGATCTATTTACGGTTTTTCAACGTTTTCTTAAGTTCGTATAACGCGTTTAGCGCTTCTATCGGTCGCATCGTATCAAGTTCTAGTTTTTCAAGCGCTTCTTCAACCGGGTGTGGGTGCACTTCTTCTGAAGCTGTTTCCTCAATCATCGCTTCAGAAAACAAGTTTGGTTTTGCATCGATCGCAGTTTGTTCTAACTGCTTTAATATTTTCTCACTGCGCTTAATAAGTGTGCGAGGGAGTTTCGCGAGTGAGGCAACATTGATCCCGTATGACTTATCAGCACGCCCTTGCTCAACTTTGTGTAAGAAAATGATCTCACCGTCACGCTCTTTTGCGGCTACATGGATATTCATTAAGCGCTGTAAATGGTTCTCAAGATCAGTTAACTCATGATAATGGGTTGAAAACAGTGTTTTACATCCGATTTTATTATGAATATATTCAATAATTGCTTGTGCAATCGCAAGACCATCATATGTCGATGTCCCTCTGCCAATTTCATCAAACAAAATTAAAGACTGTTTTGTGGCGTTTTGAATCGCATGATTCGCATCGAGCATTTCTACCATAAATGTCGATTTACCACTAATCAAATCATCACTTGAGCCAATGCGTGTGAAAAGCTGATCAAACAGGGGTATTTCCGCAGACGCTGCTGGTACAAAAGAGCCAATTTGCGCAAGAATCGCCGTGACTGCAAGTTGACGCATATACGTTGATTTACCACTCATATTCGGTCCGGTAATCAAAGCAACATCCGTTTCATCATTTAAGCGGATATCATTTGGTATAAAGACATCTTCTAATACGCGTTCAACCACTGGATGGCGAGAAGCTTTAATGTCGATATGGTGTTTTTCAGTCAGTTTTGGTCGTACAAACTGGTATTGTTCACTGACGAGTGATAACGCAATAAACATATCCACTTCACTAATCACATTGGCATTTTTTTGAATAATCGGAATCATCTCTCGAATATGGTCTCTCAGTTCAATGAACAAATCATATTCTAATCCAATGCTTTTTTCATCACTTGATAAAATGATTTGTTCTTTTTCTTTTAGCGTTTCAGTAATATAACGCTCTGCATTGGCTAACGTTTGCTTGCGCGTATAACCAAACTCATCTTTAATCGCGGAGATTTGCCCTTTCGGAACTTCTAAAAAATATCCAAAAACACGGTTATATCCGATTTTTAACTTTTTAATGCCCGTTCGCTCACGTTCTTCTTCTTCAAATGTATCTAAAAATGTTTTAATATTTAACCGAATATCTTTCAGTTCATCTAAATCTTTATGATACCCACGCTTAAACATATGGCCTTCTTTAATCGTGAGTGGTTGTTCGTCTAACAACGCCTTATCTAATAAGCTATATAACGCTTCTAAGTCATCTATTGAGGCACTTAAGAACTGACTGTACTTTAAATCTAAATCCGCTAACAACCGCTTAAAATCAGGCAGTACTTCAAGACTTTTACGCAGTTGTAAAAGATCTTTTCCGTTTGTATTGCCATAAGAAATTCTACCGACAATCCGTTCTAAATCATACACCTGTTTCAACAGTGCACGCAAATCATTTTTAATCAAAAACTCTTTATTCAATACATCAATAAAATCATATCTTGTATTTAGTATATCGATATTGATGAGGGGCCGTAATAATTGTTTTTTGAGCATGCGACTCCCCATTGCAGTCGTCGTTTTATTTAACAGCCAAAACAATGAGCCGTTTTCTTGATTTTGACGCATCGTCTTTACGAGTTCTAAATTTCTAATCGTATTGGCATCCATTTTCATCGTACGGGTTGCTTCTATAGCTTCTGCGGGCTTCATATGTAAAAGCGCCCGTTTTTGTGTTTTTAGTAAATAACTAAGCAATCGTTTAGCCGTTTTTTGTTCATAGTCCGTTGGTAACTGATGGGTCAATTTATCAAATACCGCATCCACTTCTGTGTCTTGATGAATTGAAATCGTGATGTTTTCATGTTCTGCATACTGCTTAATATAGCTTATATCAAACTGATGCGAAACAATGATTTCTTTTAACGCAATCGCAGATAACTCATTTAACAACGCACTCATGTCTTTCGGTACTTTTAATCCTGCAAACTCACCTGTAGAGATATTAGCATACGCAATCGTATAAAAATATTCCGATAACCCAATCGCAGCAATATACATCTCAGAAGCATCTGGGTCATCAATGTTGGTGCCTGGTGTAACGATTCTAACGACATCTCTATTCACCAGTTTTTTTGTTGCGTTGGCATCTTCTGTTTGTTCACAAATCGCAACTTTATACCCTTTTTCAACTAAGCGATTAATATACGCTTCTGAGGCATGGTGTGGTACCCCACACATCGGTATCCGTTCTTTAGTACCGGCATCGCGCGCAGTCAACTGAATCTCTAATTCGCGACTTGCTAAATAGGCATCTTCAAAAAACATTTCATAAAAATCCCCTAGCCTAAAAAAGACTATAGCGTCATTATAGTCTTCTTTAATGGTTAAGTATTGTTGCATCATCGGTGTGTATTGTGTTTTATCTCTACTCATGTAAGACACCTCTTAAACTATTGTAAAAATGTGATTACTAAAGCGGCACCGATAATAATTAAACCAATAACAATGTTTCTAATCAACCGTTTCCGTTTTTTCCGGATGAGATTGTATTTATGTGTGATTTCTTCAAATTTTGCCTCATATAAATACTCTTCAATATTCATACCTTCAAAGATTTTCATGCTCTCTTGGTGCATCGGTACAATTGGCTTATTGCGTTTTAATAAAATATATTCAATCATATCAATTTTTTTCAGTTCAATCGATATATTTACTTTATGTTTTTTAGCGTAGCGCTCTAACTCTAAAATAGATTGCTTAGCAAGTGCTTCTTGATCTGCATCGGATAAATCTAACTTTAAAGCAATAATATCAATCAGCTGTTTCTTATTAATACGACGCGGAATATCAATCTCATACTTTTTACCCAAATCGCGAATGTCAGACAGTGTCGTTGAATTCAAAAGCACTTCTTTCGCATCATCGATGCGACATCCTTCAAAATATCCTTTGGGCTCAAAATATATTTGATCGAGTTCTTTTTTCATATCTTGATAGTTTTCTTGTTTGGTTTTTTGATATTTCATCGTAAGATTTTGGAGTTTAACAAACTCTAAGTTATTAATCCCTAAATCTGAACGATGTCGAATCACAATATCCCAAAAATCTTTTTTATACTCACTCACATTAATCGCGATGCGATAACTGTCCGCAAGTCGTTCTAATTGAAAGATAGTAAAATTATCAAAAAACTTTAAACGGTGTTTCATCTCATCAGAGAACTTATCGTCATGATCAGCGTTCGCAATAACTGGAGCGATATTCTTACGAATCAAAGCTTTGTGAATATAATTGGGTAAAAACAACTCTTTGTTTTTCATGTACTTCACAATTTCACTGCTTGGAATAACAACAAACATTTCAATGAGTTTAGAGATTTTTACCTTCTTCGAGTATAGATAAATAAAATCTTCTTGTTTGGTAATATCTTTCGCCATGCTTTCACGCTCCTTTACGTTACTATTATTATAGCGTACAGATACAGTGAATTCAATGGAAATCTCTTATTTTAGCAGTTTCCCGGTTATCAAAAAACCTTTCAACGATTGTCGAAAGGTTTATTTAGCGCGGTCTCTATTAAATCTGTAATCATTTGAAGTTTCGTGTTCACTTCCGATTGTAACAATAAATAATGATGGACAATGGGTATTTTTTCCAGTTCAGAAAGCGCTGCTTCATAGTGCTGCTTTAACGCGTCTAAGTTTGATGCGTTTTTTTCACGCGCTTGAACCATGGCTTTTTGTTTGTCCAAAACAGTTTGATAAAGCGCTTTATAAGCCGCTGTTTCTAGGACCTTCTTTTCAATCCGTTTATACGCTAAAACCGTTTCATCATTTTCTAAATATGTGATTAACGCATCAACGGCTTTCATGATATGTTCCTTTCAAAAACCACGTTTTAGCTTCATCAATTTGAACGGGAACAATTTTTCCAATCAATGTTTTATCGCCTTTAAAGTTGACCAGTTTATTATGTTCGGTATACCCAGCAAGAATCTCAGGATTATTTTTACTAACCCCATCGACTAACACGTTCACGACTTTCCCTTCGAAGCGTTGATTTCCTAATAAGTACCCATCATTTATAATTTGGTTTAATGTTTGAAGCCGCGCTTTTTTCGTTTTTATGTCGGTATGATCAGCATATTTTGCGGCTGGAGTGCCTTCTCGTGCTGAAAACACAAACGTAAACGCACCTTCAAAACGGGATTGTCTTACCAAATCTAAGGTTTGTTCAAAGTCAGCTTCTGTCTCCCCTGGGAAACCAACGATAATATCCGTTGTAATCGAAGCTTCTGGAATATATTTATAGATCGTCTTTACAAGCTCTAAATAACTAGCTTTAGTATACTTACGATTCATTTTTTTAAGTACTGAGTCACTCCCCGATTGAACGGGTAAATGAATATGTGGCATTAAATTACCACCTTTTGCTAACACTTTTACCGTTGCCTCATCAAAGTCTTTAGGATGTGATGTGGTAAACCGGAGTCTCGGAAGACTGGTTTTATTTAAATCCTCAAGTAAATCTGCGAAGCGGTATGCTTTATCGGTAAAATCACGACCATAAGAATTAACGTTTTGACCGAGTAAAGTAACCTCTTGATATCCCGCCTCAGCAAGCGTATTAACCTCATCAATAATATGCTTAGGATCTCTTGAACGCTCTTTACCGCGTGTGTAAGGGACGATACAATACGTGCAAAACTCATCACAACCGTACATAATGTTCACATAAGCTTTATGTAAATGATCTCTTATTCTAGGCAAATTCTCAACGATTTGACCTTCATCACTAAAGACCTCTACGACACGTTCTTTACCGTAAAGCGCTGTCTCTAAATATTCTGGCAATTTATGAATATTATGCGTGCCAAAAATCAAATCAACATACGGATAACTTTTTAACAACTTATCGACAACTTTTTCTTCTTGCGGCATACACCCCGCAACACCAAGAATTAAATCAGGGTTTGTACGTTTATACTGTTTTAATCTACCGAGCTCGCCAAAAATACGATTCTCCGCATTTTCACGAATCGCACAAGTATTTAAAATGATAATATCGGCCGATGTTTCTGCGTCGGTTTCTGTGAAGCCAAGGCGTTCAATAATCCCGCGCATCGTTTCTGAATCTGCTTCATTACCTTGACAACCATAAGTCATCAACTTATATTTTTTGTCATGCCCAATCGCTTTTAAGTTTAAAGGCGTTTTTACATGAATGGTTTCAGTCGTGCGTGTTTTGCGCTTTCGCGCATCTTTAATTGATGGTTTTTTAAAGTATTTTTCGTAAAGTTCTGACACTATATCACCTTATTCAGTCTATTTTGTTAATGCGTTTAATGGTTTTACTCGCAGTATCAATTAATACTGCGTTCAATTGTAATGCTGTGTCTTTTGATGGCTTCAGACGCACTGGCCGTTTCGTCAAAAACTTCTCTAAAACAAGTTCTTTATCTGCACCTAAAATCCCAAACTTCGTTCCCGTCATGCCAACATCCGTTATATATAGGGTTCCCTTTGGCAGCGTCATTGCATCGGCGGTTGGCACATGGGTATGCGTGCCTAAAACTGCCGTAACACGACCATCTAAATAATGGCCCATGGCAAGCTTTTCACTCGTAGCTTCCGCATGCATATCCACAATAATCGTATCCGCCTCAAGGTTTTCTAACAACTGATCAATGGTTTCAAATGGACTATTCAGCGGGTCTCCCATAAAGACTTGACCCATCAAATTAATCAAGGCCACTTTATGACCGTTAAAATCAAGCAATAAAACTGTTTTTCCTGGGGTTGATTTCGGATAGTTTGCAGGGCGAACTATATTGGATTCATCAATAAAATTAAATAAATCCTGTTTAGAAAAGCTATGGTTTCCAAGGGTTATCCCATGTACCCCAAGACGCATAAAACGCTTGTAATCTTCTTCTCTTAACCCTAACCCAGAAGCTGCATTTTCACCATTAACAATCAACATGTGATACTTATGGGTTTGCTTGATTGATGGTAGAAATTTTTCCATTGCTTCGAAGCCGCGTTCCCCGTAAACATCGCCAACAAATAATATCTTCATTTTATAAACTCTTTTCTAGGCGCCTAAAGTAATCTGGCACATTCATTAAATGGGGATAATTCCAAAAAGTATTTTTTGAAATCCGTTCATATATCTTTTCAAGCGAACACCAAGCAACCTCAGAAACCTCTGCTTTATTTAAAACAAGGTCACTTAACGCAAACGATGCTTTAGCTAAAAACATATGTGTTAAGGTTTGATATGATTCCCGTTTGCTTGTAAAATCATCAATATGGATTAAGTCCGCCGTATTCAAAACCAGTCCTAGTTCCTCATGGGCCTCACGAATCACTGCATCAACTGCCGTTTCTCCAGCCAACGCAACTCCTGTCGTAATCGCCCATTGATACGGTGTTGGATCGTCTGCTTTTGCGCGCTTTTGAATTAAAAACGCACCGCTTTTGTGTTGAATCCACAGATGGACAATTAATACATACTCATTTTCCTTAAGTTTCGTTCCTCTTTGCAACACTTTATCCTGTTTATTACCTTGTTTGTCATAAACATCAATGTACTCCATAAAACACCTCTAATGAATAAGCCTCCCGGATCACGGAAGGCTTATATTATTTAGCAATATCTTGCGCTCTTGTTTCCCTAATGACCGTAACTTTTATGGTTCCAGGATATGATAAATCTTCTTCAATTTTTTGTTTAATATCGCGTGCAAGTTTATGTGCAAGCGTATCATCGATTTGATCCGGTTTAACAATAACACGAACTTCACGTCCCGCTTGAATCGCGTACGCTTGTTCAACCCCTTTAAACCCGTTTGATAACGTTTCTAATTGTTCAAGGCGTTTGATATATGAATCAAGTGATTCACTGCGTGCTCCTGGTCTTGCGGCACTTAATGCATCCGCAGCCGCTACTAACACAGCAATAATTGTTTTCGGTTCTTGCTCCCCGTGATGCGTTTGAATTGCATCTAAAACAGCTAACGGTTCTTTATATCGATTGGCAAGATTCGCACCAATCTCAACATGTGACCCTTCTATTTCGTGGTCGACAGCTTTACCAATATCGTGCAATAAAGCAGCGCGACGTGCTAATATTTCATCTTCGCCAATTTCAACAGCCATTTTACCCGCTAAAAACGCGCACTCAACAGAATGTCTTAATACATTTTGTCCGTAACTGGTTCTAAAATGTAAACGCCCTAATAACTTAATAAGGTCTGGATGAACTTTTCCAATCCCTACCTCAAAGACAGCTTCTTCACCTTTATCTCGAATAAAACGGTCAATCTCTTCACGAGATTTTTCTACCACTTCTTCAATTCTTCCTGGATGAATACGACCATCACTTACCAATGTCTCAATCGCTCTTTTAGCAATTTCTCGACGAATTGGATCGAAACCGCTCAAAACAACAGCTTCTGGGGTGTCATCAATAATTAAATCAACACCGGTTAACGCTTCAATCGTACGAATATTTCTACCTTCACGTCCAATAATACGGCCTTTCATATCATCGTTTGGTAATGTTACAACACTAACCGTTCTCTCACTCGTAACATCTTGGGCATACTTTTGTAATGCAAAGGCCAAAATGTGTTTCGCTTTCTTATCAACTTCATGTTTCGCTTTTTCTTCTTCATCTTTAATATACTGGGCAATTTCATGAGTCATTTCTTCTTCTACTCGGTTGAATATTAACTCGCGCGCCTCTTCTACAGATGTCTGTGCAATTTCTTGCAGTTTTACGTTTTGTTCTTCAATCAATGTCTCAAGTTTGCTGCCTTGGTCCTCTAAAGCTCTTTTTCTTTGTTCAAGCGCTTCTTCTTTACGATCAAGATTTTGCTCACGTTTATCGAAATTCAGCGAGCGGTTATCTAAAACCTGTTCGCGTTGAATCATCTTATTTTCTTGATTAGAAATTTCTCTTTTTCTTTCTTTAATCTCCTTATCAAGTTCTAAACGTAAATTATGAATCTCTTGTTTCGTTTCAAGAAGGTTTTGCTTTTTCGTTTTGTCAGCTTCTTTAATAGCATCATCAACAATTTTTTTCGCTTGGGCTTGAACCTTTTCAAAGCCTTGTTCTACAACAATAACACGGATAATTACACCGATTACTGCACCAACAATAAATAGTAGCAAACCG
>SKIY01000129.1 GCA_007116205.1 Candidatus Izemoplasma sp.
AAACCACGTTCACGATAATCTGGATCTGTCGCTACCCCTACAATCATCGCCGTGCGCTTTGTTTCTCCAACCGCACTAGCGTTTGCGACAACCTTACCATCTTCTTTGTAAAAAACCGTGGTACCATTATCGTTAGAATTATCCATCAAATACTGCATAAACTCCGCTTTACTTTTGCGTTTAACAGAATCGAGTTCATCAATACTATTCAACAAATCATAAACCAGTTCCGCATCTTCTTTGTTTGTTAAAACTTCAATACCTTCATAATCAACATCATCATCTTTTTTAAACGTCGTTGACTTCATAAATTCTAACCGATCTTCATAAACCTCATCAATATGTGGGCTAATCGCTTCCATTAAAGGGGCTTTACCACTAATGAATAAATAATCGTACTGTTTAAAGATATCAAGCCAATCGGTATTAAAATCTGCATCTATAGCATAGTATACAATGTGTGATAAATTACGGCTCATCACAGCATAGTACGCATCATCTCGGAACTCCGCATAAAGTTCCGAATCGGTGTTATCAAACCCAAAATTTTTAATATCCCCAATGATATACATATTAATTTCAGGTTCTTGATATAAAAACTGTAGCACAGCATCACGATCTTTTTCAGTTAATTTACGAATCATTATCCCCACGCCTCTCAAGTAATATCGTTACAGGTCCGTCATTGATCAAATGAATTTTCATGTAAGCTTGAAACGACCCTGTTTTTACTGTAAGTCCTTCTTTCATAAGTGCTTCGTTAAAGCGATAATAAAATTGTTCTGCCTTCTCAGGAGGCAAAGCGTCAGTGAATGATGGTCGGTGCCCTTTACGGGTAGCGGCTTCTAAAGTAAATTGTGATATCGATAAAACCTGTTTAGAACGCGCTAAAACATTATCATTCATCTTCCCAAAATCATCTTCAAAAATTCTTAAATGCGCAACTTTTTTAGCCATTTTTGGTAATAGTGACAAATCATCATCAAATCGAAAACTAACAAACAACACCAAGCCCTGATCAATAGCACCAAGCAACTCACCATCGACATAACAAGCAGCTTCTTCTACGCGTTGAACAAGTACTTTCATCTATTTCATCAGCCTTTCAATACTAAAGACCCCATTAATTTTTTTCAGATTAATAATCATTGTTTCGAGTTCGTTTTTATGGCGAACACCTGCTTTTAGCTTAATAATACCTTCATCGCGTTTATTCGTGTTTGCGGCAACTTGGATGACACTAGACTTATTTGCCGTTACAGTATTAATAATCTCAGCTAAAATATTATCACGATTTGAAACGATAAGTTTTAAATTAACCCCATAAATCTTCGTCCGATCATGACCCCACTCAACATTGATATAACGGCCTTCATCAAGGTTTTGTAAGTTATTACAACGGGTTCTGTGCACCGCAATACCACTACCTTTAGAGACATAACCTGTAATTCTATCCCCAGGAATAGGGGTACAACAATTTGACAGTTTTAAAGAAGGATTTCCAACCCCTTCGATAATAACATCAGTATCCCCGCTAGGTTCGCGTTGTTGTTTCCGATTAATCGATTCGATAAGTTCTTGGTCCTTAACTTTTTCTTCACCGAGCAAGGCATTAATCGCCGAATTTGCAGTAATCGTATTCTTCCCGATTTCATAATAAAGATCTTCAACTATTTTAACGCCTTTATGCTGAAACTCTTCAAAAGCTATTTTATCGTTGAGCACAACTTCTTTTTTACGAGACTGTAGCTCTTTATTAAACTCTTCTTTTCCCATCTCAACTAAGACATCGCGGCGCTGTTTGTTGAGATAGTTTTTAATTTTAGATTTTGCGCCAGACGTTTTAACGATTTTTAACCAGTTATCATTCGGTCCAAAGCTATTTTTACTGGTTTTAATATTAATAATATCCCCAGTTTGCAGTTCATACTCTAGTGGAACAATTTTACCATTGACAATAGACCCGACCGTTTTAATACCGACCTCTGTATGAATTCGAAAAGCAAAATCAAGTGGTGTTGATCCTTTCGGTAAGTCAATGATGTCGCCTTTTGGCGTAAACACATAAACGTTTGAATGTAAAATATCATCCCGCAACAAGTCTAAAACATCTTCATCAGACTCGCTTTCTTCAGTAAACTTAATCAAATCTCCATACCACTTCAGTTTCTTACTTACCAGTTCAGTCATTGGCACGCGATTACGATTTTGTTTGTATGACCAATGTGCAGCAATCCCATATTCAGCAATTTGATCCATTTCTTTTGTACGTATTTGCACTTCATAAACCTTACCATTTGCAATTACAGATGTGTGTAAAGATTGATAAAGGTTTGGTTTTGGCATGGCAATATAATCTTTAAAGCGGTTTGGAATAGGGGTCCATTTACTATGAATAACACCAATTACACTATAACAAGCTTCTACGTTTTTAACGATAATTCTTAGCGCTAACAAATCATAAATATCATCAAAATCTTTATTTCTTGTTTGCATTTTTTTATACACAGAATAAATGTTTTTAATGCGTCCTTTTACATTATATTCAAAATTATGTTCGC
>SKIY01000087.1 GCA_007116205.1 Candidatus Izemoplasma sp.
AACCATTGCTACAACGACTAACGTATATAAATCAATTCGCTCATCTCGCAGCATAACACTGCGTTCAAAACCAAAAAAGAAATTGATGCTGAGAATTCGTCGTAGATTACCATAATTGAATATCTCAAAAGTTTCTATTAATCGAATCGTAATATGACCAATGAATAATGTTGCAATACCTAAATATATACCTTCCATTTTAAGCGATAAAATACCGATTAATAATCCGAGTACACCCGAGATAATGATTGCTATAATAGCAGAGATGATAAATGATAACTCATAATCCACCATAAAGATATACATGATATGCGTCGTAACACCCATAAATGCCGCAGTACTTAACGAGACTAGTCCACTAAAGCCTAGTAATAAGTTTAGACCCAAAGCCACAACGGCGTAAATAATTACTTCAGCGAGAATATTAATATCCGTATGTGACGACCCAGCCACAACAATACGTCCAATCAAGACCAATCCAACACCAACAATAATAAAGTGTAGCTGTGGTGTTTTTCTCACATGAGAAATAATCTTTTTGATAACATTTTTAAGTTTTTTCATAACTTCACCTAAGCCTTTCTAACCGGCTGTTTACCAAATAGACCGAATGGCTTAAAGTATAATATAACCAAAACTAATGTATAAATTATTATTTCAGAAAATATTGCACTCATCCGCATCTGGCTAAACAAAAATGCACCTAGACTAATGGCGAATCCTAGCAAAAAAGCAGCGATAACAGGGCCGAAAAAGGTATTAAATCCTCCAAATACAGCAGCAAAGAATGCACTAATCTGAACGCCCAGTAATAAGTTTACATCAATTCCAGGTCTTGGAGCTAAAGCAATCCCTGCAATGGCTGCTAACACAGCTGCAATCGCCCATGAAAACATAGTTATTGTTTTAGTAGGAACGCCCATAAGTCTCGCGATCGGCTCATTTGAAGCTGTTGCTCTAGTTGCCAGTCCCCACTTAGTATTTTGAATGATATAAAAAATAATTGCCATTAAAAACAATGTTAATCCAAAAATAAACAATGTATTCAAGCCTACACGTGCCCCAAAAACACTATATTCAGCAGTGAAAAATGGCTCAGGTTTTATTGTTACTGATGGGAATACATCGTTTAATATTCCTATTGAGGAGTTCATAATCCCTACTAGGATCAGAATTATTCCGAGTGTCAATATTTGCTTAGACACAGGATTTGCTTTTGCCGCAGGTCGTATAAAGAGCTTATCTATAATAACACCTGTAATAAATGCCGTAACCACAGCAATTAGCATTGAAGTCCACACACTAAGTCCAACATTCATGGAAAAGTAAGCAGCAATATAAGCATTAAAGGTTCCAATTGTTCCTTGGGCAAAGTTTGTTGCTTTACTTGTTCTGAATATTAAGACAATACCCAATGTCGCTAGTGCTACTATACTACCTAAACGCAAACTATTTAAAAGTACTTGAATGATGTTTGCCATTAAAATTCACCCCATTGGATTATTGATGCACCCCATACATAACCTATCCCAGCTGCAATCATACATATCGTTGAACCATCTTTAATTTTTTGTTGCTGCAACCCTAAATGCAATGAAAGAATTTGATCAATTTGTCCGATATGTCCATAATCTTCTAAATAAATCGTTTGGTTTTCATTTAATCCCAAAGTTTCTAGCATCGCTTTATGTCCAGAACGCTTAATATGTAATATGGCTAAATAATCGATATCAGAACGTTTCTTTTGTGATTTTTCTAACGCTTGATCAATACACTTAAACCAGTTATCCATCGATACCGCATTAAGGCGCGATTTCATCTTTTCTGGTTCCATCAATTTTAAAGATTTATACGCAACATCAAGATTATCTTTATTAATAGGCGTTGCCGTACCACCTATTTCTACCCCTGCTGTTCTTGCCAATGAACCATCACTAATAATGTGTGAACCAAGCAAAATATTTTTTCCGTAATTTTTCTTTAAAATAAGTGCGCCTGCTCCCGCGGATAAATTGTACATCATCGACATATACTTATCGCTAAAATCTACAAAATCACCATTTCGGTAGCCACCAACAATCATAATCGTATCAATCTCATCATCGGCAATTAACATAGCTTTCGCCATTTTTAGCGCGCTAACGCCAGTCGAACAACGATTTTGTAAATCAATACCCCAAGCATTAGTTGCACCAATTTTACCTTGTACATATAAAGCAGTTGTCGTTAAAGGATACTCTTTCCACTCTTCGCCTATCGACAAAATAACATCAATTGAAAGCGGATCGATGCCCGTATTTTTAAGGGCATCAACCGCTGCATAGTAAGCCATTTCTTGTGTACCATCAGTATTTGAAGGTACATATATTTTATGTATACCGAGTTTCTCAACCACAGCATCTTCTGTCCATATGCCATTGGTTTTTGACGCAATCGTTTTTGCATCTAAGGTTTCTTTTGGTAAATACACCCCTGTACCAACAACACCTACATGTGTATGTTTGGACATGTTATCACTCCTAATTAAAGTCTCATTCCACCGTTTACACTTAATACATGTCCAGTAACATAACTTGATTCATCGCTTGCTAAAAACAATGCTGCATTCGCAATTTCAATTGGCTCTCCAAGACGCTTAAGCATTGTCATAGACGCAAATTGTTTTAATAAATCTTCTGGAACTGTTTTTAAAATATCGGTCATAATATATCCTGGCGCAATCGCATTTACTCGCACAGGAACACCTTTACGCGCAAATTCTTTAGCCCATGTTTTCGCAAGCCCAATCACCCCAGCTTTTGTAGCTGCATAATTAGCTTGTCCAATGTTTCCATATTCCCCAACAACACTGGAAATATTAATGATTGAACCGCCACCAATGGTTTCCATTTGAGGTCCAATTAAACGGGTAAGATTAAAAACCCCTTTTAAGTTAACCTGCATAACTAAATCCCATTGATCATCCGTCATTTTACGCGTCATCGCATCACGTGTAATTCCGGCATTATTAACTAAAATATCAATTTGACCATGTTTTTCTATGACAGCATCAAAAAACGCTTTACATGCTTCTGTATCCGTAACATTTAAAACAAACCCTTCAACACCATCATGTTTAAAATCAAGTTCTTGCATATCGACAGCAATAACTTTAGCACCTTGATCTGCAAAACGCGTTGCCATCGCTTTTCCTAAACCTTGAGCGCCACCTGTAATAACAGCTACTTTATTTTCTAAACGCATATCTATACCTCCAAATTTTTTAATATAATTGCCGTACCCATACCGCCACCAATACATAATGAGGCAAGTCCATAGGTAATATTTTGTTTACGCATTTCATGCAATAAAGTCACAGCAATACGATTACCACTTGCACCAACAGGATGCCCTAATGCAATCGCACCACCATTAACATTTGTTTTTTCTAACATGTCATCTACACTTACTTTAAACGCTGCTTCTAACTCGTGTAAAACCCCAAGCCCTTGTGCAGCAAAGGCTTCATTCAGTTCAAACAATTTAATATCATTAAAATCAATATCCGCATGTAGTAAAGCTTTTTTTATCGCTGGAACAGGGCCTAATCCCATGTAATTAGGATCCACGCCACCTTGTCCGATACCAACTATTTCAGCCAATGGTTTTAAGTTGTACTGCTTAACAGCCGCTTCACTCGCAATCATCATAAAGCTCGCACCATCATTAATTCCAGATGCATTTCCAGCAGTTACAGTACCATCTTTTTTAAATGCTGGCCGTAACTTACCAAGTTTTTCTATCGTTGTATTACGGTTTGGATACTCATCCGTATCAAAAACAAAATCACCTTTACGACTCGAAATAGTAATCGGGACAATTTCATCTTTAAAACGCCCTGCATCTACTGCTTTAATCGCGCGTGTTTGTGAAGTTATCGCGAGTTCATCTTGTGCTTCACGACTAATGTTATATTTTTCTACAATATTTTCTGCAGTAATGCCCATGTGTATTGGATTAAATGCATCCATTAAAGCATCATCAATCATATGATCTTTCACCGTAAAGCCACCCAACTTCATCCCCTTACGCGTACGATCAGGTAAGATAAATGGCGCTTTTGACATTGATTCAGTTCCGCCAGCAATAACAATATTACTCATACCAGCTTGAATGCTTACAAACGCATTCATGACTGTCTTCATACCAGAACCACAAACCATATTCACCGTATACGCCGGAATGGTTTCCGGAATCCCCGCATGAATTGATACCTGTCTTGCGATACCTTGTCCAAGTCCTGCTGGTAAAATATTCCCCACAATAACTTCATCAATCGCTTTCCCTGGTACTTCTGTTTCTTCTAAAATGGTTTTAACAACGGTTGCTGCATACGTTGCCGGGTGTAAATCACTTAGCGTCCCTAAAAAAGACCCGATCGGTGTACGCTTTGCTGAAACGATATAAACTTTTTCCATATTGACCTCCACTATATTTTTTTGCAAGAGTCCTTGCTTTATTAAAGAAACTCAATTATACTAAAAGTGAATTTGTATTCATAAACTGAATGACCATTCATTTTATATATATTATTTTAGCATAAAGCGCTTACACTGTCAAACAAAAGAATGCGAGGTGCGATCAAAATGAAAACCCTAATAAAAGAACCCCTTACTAGAAACGCTAAAAACACTTTTAACATGATTATTGAATCCGCGATTGACCTATTTTATAAAAACGGTTACCACGGCACAACGGTTAATAATATTACACAAGATGCCGGTATTGCCGCAGGCACTTTTTATCTTTACTTTCCAAGCAAGCTGAGCCTTTATAAACATATCCTTATTATGTTTTCTCACAACATTCGAAAAACCATTGCCGCAAACGTCTCAGAAAAAACTTCGCGTTACGAAAAAGAACGTGAAGGAATTAAGTCATTCATTATGCTTGCAAAAGAAAACCCCCAAATGTATAACATCATCTGGGAGTCACTATATATTGATCGAGCATTGTTTAAAGACTATTATGAATCATTTGCAAACAGATATATTAGAGGACTAGATCAGTCCGTCAGCAACAAAGAAATTCGTGAAATTGATACCGAAGTCGTCAGTTACATATTAATGGGGATTACAAACTTTATCGGCTTAAAAGTCGTCTTGAACTTAGGCAAAAACAATGACGATATCGATCATATTGTCGATGTGGTTATGGATTTAATAAAACATGGGTTATTCACATAAAAAGGTGCTTGCGCACCTTTTTTTTATGCAGAAGATTTAATTTGCATCGGTTTTGTAAATGGTTGATTAATATCAACTTTCGGTTTAAAATCGATGCGTAAATATAACAAATATCCAAATAAAGCAATAATAATATTACTAACCAATACCGCATACCAAATACCACTACTACCCAAGTCGGTAAACTCTCGCATTAACAGCACTAAAGGAATTCGAATAATCCACAACCGGGTGACCGAGATAATAAATGAGTAATGGGTATTCCCTGTTCCATTATACATGCCCATAAAGGATTGAAAGACACCCATAAGTGGTAATCCAATCAAAATATAAAACATATATTCACTTGCAAGTGCTAAGGTAGAAGGATCATCCACAATAAATATTCCTGCTAAAGCTTCCCGCACAAACATTAAAAACGCGGAGCCAACAGCCATCGTTAGAAAAGACAAAATCATTGCTTTGCGAAACGTAAGTCGCGCACGTTCTGGATTTTGAGCACCAATATTTTGTCCAATATAAGCACTCAATACCCCACCAATCGCCATAACAGGATGTAATATGATAGACATAATGCGGTTTCCAACGCTAAATGCCGCAACGGTTTCTGGCCCATAGCCGTAAATAACCCCATTCATGACACCGAATCCAATCGCCGTAATCGCCTGCCCAAGTGAGGCCGGTACAGCTGTACGAATAATATCTCTTGCAACTCCAATTTCAAGCCGCATCAATGGAATAGAAACTGTAATTCCGTTTTTAGCAAAAAATAGTCCATAAAGCGCCACCGGCATGACTATCCCATTCGCAAGTAGCGTAGCCCATGCAGCGCCTGGAACTCCTAAGTCAAACACAGTTATAAAAATCGGTGATAAAATCGTATTTAAAACAATCGCCGTACCACTAACAAGTACCGGTGAAACCGTATCGCCACTGGCTTGACGAATTGCAAGATAACTAAAAAACATAAATAACAGCGGTAGTTCAAACGAGCGTATTTGTAAATAACGAACACTGTTTTCAAATATAAATGTGCCAGTTTCAACGCCCATAGCGCGTATAATAAATGGCGCCCCTACATATGAAACAAGATTTAAAATAACACCTAAAAGCAAAGAAAGCACTAAAAGTTGCGAAGCATAACGCTTCGCATCTTGTTTTTGATTTGAACCGACAAACTGACTTATTAAAGCCGTTCCAGCAATACTCAGCCCCATCCCCAAAGAGAAAAAGGTGAACACCACCGGGAAAGTTAACTGTATAGATGCTACTGCTTCAGTTCCAACTGATGGAATGCGACCAACAAAAAACATATCCACGATATCGTGGAATGTCTTCAAAAAATTGTTCAACATTAAAGGAATTGCTAAAATAATCAAACCTTTATATATGTTAGAATCCTTTAATATAAGATATCTTTTCCGATCATCCGCAGTCATAAAATCACGCTCCGAAAAGATTATATCACAATTTTATTTATTTAGTTAGACTTTGCCTAACTTTTTTTAAAAAAATAAAAATGGTCCAAAACTTATTCAGGTTTTGGACCATAATATTGGTAATAACGCGTCTTGATTTTCCCGTTAAATAAAACACGAGTACGGTCAGCTTTTTGTTTAAAAATCCCTTCAACGCCTGGATAACTTGAAATAACATAATATGAATAGCTAGGATGTTTCTTCATTAAAAGACCAAAATCTTTATACAATACTTCTGCATCTTTTGTCGTTTCTAAACGTTCTCCATACGGTGGATTGGTAATAATGATGCCATAGTCTTTACCATATTCACGAATTTTAAAATCTGCAACTTGGAAATCAATAATATCCTCAACACCTGCTTCAGTTGCATTTTCTTCTGCATAACGCATCAGTTTAGGGTCTATATCTGAGGCGTATAGCCTCGCACTGCTTTCCATAATAATGTTTTTATACGCGGCTTTTTTTACCGACTGATATACAGTTTTATCAATCCATGGAAAATGTAAAAACGCAAAACTACGGTTCAAACCAGGCGCAATATTTTTAGCAATCATTGCTGCTTCTATAACAATGGTCCCTGCTCCACAAAAAGGATCATACAACGTTCTTGATGCATCAAAAAAACTTAACTGCACCAATGCGCTCGCTAATGTTTCTTTTAAAGGGGCTTCGCCTTGATTTATACGATATCCTCTTTTATGTAATGCTGCGCCACTTGTATCGAGTAAAAACAGCGCTTGATCTTTTTGTAAATCTAATAAAAATGCGTACTTTTCTTTACTCTCTTCAAAAACCGATACCTTGTATGCAGCTTTTAAATTTTCGATAAGTGCTTTATTAACAATCGACTGAATATCTCTTGGACTAAATAGTTTTGATTTCACGCTTTTTGCCTGAATATTGTATTGTCCATACTCTGACACAATTGGCTTCAGTTTTAATGTTTTAATAAAATCAAACAATTGATCATAACTTAACACCTTTTTTTCACCTAAAACCATAAAAATACGCTCCGCAGTACGTAAGTGAATATTTGCCATCATCATGGTTTTTATATCCCCAGAAAAAAACACTTTACCGTTACTACTTCTCGTTACGGTAAACTTTAACTGCTGAATCTCACGTTTTAATATCGCTTCAATACCAAATGCACATGTCGCTAAAAATTCCATCATATCACAACCTTCACCGTTATTTTATCACAAACCTGTAGAAAGCGTGCATTTTCGTTTATAATAATGATACTATATAAATAAAGATAGCACATGTTTATGTAAGCTTGTGTTTTACTAAAAACGGAGTTTATAAGCCGTTTTTATAATAATTATTTGAGTACTTACAGATTTTATTTAATCTGAGTAAATACTTAAAAAATATATTTCTTAGTTAATCCAATAAAAACGCGTGTCTATTTGTTTAGTAAATGAATAGCCGCTTTAGTGAGGTGACACCATGACTGATGCTGCATTAGAAAATGCAATTACATTGCTCAAACAAGGAGATCAATCAGGCTTTGATGTGATTTATGAAGCCACAAAGACTAAAGTCTATTATGCCATACTGACTATTTTAAAGGATTCATCACTTGCCGAAGATATTATGCAAGAAACCTATTTAAAAGCGATTAAATACATTAAAAAGTATAATCGTAAACACTCTTTTGAGGCATGGATTATCACCATAGCTAAAAATACTGCCATTAATACTTATAATAGACGCAAAAAAGAGTTAAATGTGGATGCGAGTGAAACCCCTGAAATATTTGGGGAAACGTTATCTACCTCAGAAGATCAATATTACTTAAAGCAATTATTAGAAATACTAAATCCCATTGAAAAAGAAGTTATTATTCGTCATGTAATATTAGATGAGAAACATAAAACTATCGCAAAAGCATTAAACAAACCGTTAGGAACCATTACATGGATGTATCAAAATGCCTTACAAAAATTACGCAAGAAAGCAGGTGAAGAGGATGAATGAAAAAGATTTGAAACAATATATTAAAACACAAGCGCAACGCGATGTGCCCGATTTAAAACAAGAAATTTTAGCAAAAGCACGACAAAATCAAGCAAAACCTGGTTTCTTTGAACAGTTCAAGCGCAAACCGCTACAACTTGTAAGTGCGTTTTCCTTAGTATTCATAACTGCTTTTTTAGTCATTTCATTCATCGGTCAAACTGAGGATTCACCAAGTTACTCAACGCTTTATCTAGATATCAATCCGGCCTTTCAAATCGATTTTGATGAAGATGAAACCATTATCAACGTCATCACTTTATCAAATGAAGCCGATATCATTTATAGTCGTTTACCAGACTTTAAAACAACGGCACTTGATGATTATTTGGACTTAATCGTCGATGCATCTATTGATTTGGGATACTTAACTGAAGAAAATCCGTATATTATGATTGATATTATTGATCAGAATCAAGACCGACATGAAGCGATGTTAACAGCATTAGAATCACGTATACCTGAGCATGCTCATGCGCGTATTCCAAACATTGAAATTGTACGTGGTAATGCCCACACACCCGATCAATCCGATGATCATCCTAGCGATTTACCACCAATGACCCCACAAAGATTACGAATCATTGAAGCAATCGCACTAGAAAGTGATTATACATTTGAAGACCTAGAAAACATGAATATGAGTGAACTGATGCGTATTGCAAGAGAATACGGGGTTGAGCTTCATCCCGGCGGTCGACCAAATTAAAAAGCCAAATTTTGGCTTTTTTTATTTTATATAATCCTTTAGTTCATTTAAAGCTTGCTTCATCAATATATTTTGTGCATCTATGTCGCTTGTGATTTGAGCGGTTGAATGGGATTGTTCTAAATAGTAATACCCTGGTTCCTTGCGAGATTCGATGAGTTTCATGTAGGTTGGCACGGTTTCTACTGGCAAAAACCCATTTCTAGTAAATAGACGCCAAAAACATGCATATAGTTTTGAGGTGTCCTTCGTGCCAATATCTGTTTTAACGCGCCCTGGGTGTACCGCATAAAAATCAACTCCCTCTAAATGGCGCTGAAAATAGTTCGTCATCATAACATT
>SKIY01000004.1 GCA_007116205.1 Candidatus Izemoplasma sp.
ATATAAAGTTCTGTACTTTTAGGGTCTTTATTCCGGCAATCTGCTAACTTACTTGCAAACCCTAAAGTATCGAGTGGGTTTTTTCTTCGCGTTGCTTCACGAGCTTTTTTAGCCGCTAATCGTGCGCGAGATGCCAGTAATGCTTTTTCAATAATGATTTTGGCATCGTTAGGATTTTCTAGTAAATGGCGATCAAGCCCTTCACTTAGTATTTGTGCGGTAATTCTTCTAACCTCAGTGCTTCCAAGTTTAGACTTTGTTTGTCCTTCAAACTGTGGGTCAGGATGTTTTATACTAATGATTGCTGTTAATCCCTCACGTGTATCTTCACCGACAAACGATTCATCTTTTTTGAATAGGTTTTTCGTTTTACCATAATTATTTAAAATACGTGTCAGCGTCATTTTGAAGCCTTCTTCGTGGGTTCCTCCTTCGAGGTTGTGAATATTATTCGTAAACGGGAAGATGTTTTGGCTAAAACCATTGTTATATTGCATAGCAATTTCAACAATGATATCCTCTATTTCACCTTCACAGTAAATAACTTCTTTATGCAATAACTCTTTATTTTTATTTAAATATCTAACATATTCTTTAATCCCACCATCATAATGATACGTTTTAAAAATCGGTGTCGCTTGACGGTGATCATTGATGTTAAAGGTAATGCCTTTATTTAAAAATGCCATTTGTTGAATCCGCAAGCGTAATGTTTCAAAATCATATTCGTTGGTTTCTTTAAATACCAACGGATCGGCTTTAAACGTAATCATCGTTCCTGTTTTATCAGTATCGCCACACACTTCTAAATCAGTAGCGGCAATACCGCGTTCATACCGTTGACGATAATGGGTTCCATCACGATAAATATTAACTTCGAGCCATTCACTCAAGGCATTAACAACACTCGCCCCAACACCGTGTAATCCTCCAGATACTTTATAGCTCTGGTTATCAAATTTTCCACCTGCATGCAATGTCGTTAAAATCGTTTCCACCGCGGGACGATTGGTTTTAGGATGAATATCAATTGGAATTCCACGTCCATTATCTTGGACACGAACAATATTATCCTCTAATACATCCGTAATAATTTCACTGGCATACCCTGCTAAAGCTTCATCCACAGAATTATCAACAATCTCCCATACGAGATGATGGAGACCTCTTGGACCTGTCGATCCAATATACATACCAGGTCGTTTTTTTACTGCTTCCAAACCTTCTAAAATTTGAATATTACTTGAATCGTAGTGTTTTTTATCCATGATGTTTCACTCCTTTGATTTTTCCTGCCTGAATTTCAATGGTTTGATATGTTTTTGATGCATCTAAATGAATATGGTCAATATGGGTGGTCGTAATAAAGACTTGTGCTTCTTGACTAAAAACATCTAAAACACGTTTTTGTCTATGTTTGTCAAGTTCACTGAAAACATCGTCTAATAAAATAATAGGAAGGCGTTGTTTGGTTTCAATAATCATCTCAACAACAGCAAGTTTTAATGCAATCACAAGCGATCTTATCTGTCCTTGAGAAGCATAACTTTTCATTAATTGGCCTTTATATAAAAAATGAACTTCATCTCGATGTGGGCCTAATTGGGTAGTTTGTAAGGCGATATCAAATTTTTTCTTCTTATCAAAAACTGCCTTTAAGTTGGTTTTGATTGATGGCGTGTATTGAACATCGATACTTGTCGTTTCTCCAGATAACTTCGGAAGTATTTTGTTAACTTTTACTTGTAGTTGTTTAATAAATTCACTGCGTGTTTGGATGATTTTTTCAGCATAATGAATGAGTTGTTCCGTAACTACATCAAGTGTTATATCATCATACTTCTCTTTTTTAGAAAGTCCTTTGAGCACTTCGTTACGCTCTTTCAACAATCTTCTATAGTGTTGTAAGTTCAACATGTATGGTTTGGATAACTGTCCTAGGTCAATATCTAAAAATCGTCTTCTTTCACGCGGACTTCCTTTTACAAGCTCCATGTCTTCTGGAGAAAACATCACTAAATTAAAACTTCCTATATAATCACTTAATCTCGCCATCTCTATTCTGTTGTATTTTGCTTTCTTACCAGTTTTTGAGATAGTCATGCTTAATGTTGTTTTCTTATCTCGAAAGGCTAACTCAGCTTGAATATTCGTGTGTGTAGCCCCTTCTTTGATTAAATCCTCATCTTTGCTGAACTTGTGTGACTTTGTTAATCCTAAAACATGGATTGCTTCTAAAATACTTGTTTTCCCTTGTGCGTTATCACCAATGATAATATTGAGGTTTTTATGTGGGGTTAATGTTAAAGTGTCATAACAGCGATAGTTTTTTAACTGAATCCTTTTAATATTCATGTTGTGATCTTAAATGTGCCAATAGAATCAATTTCAATAATATCGTCTGGATAAAGTTTTTTTCCTCGACGGTTATCAATCTCACCATTAACTAGTATTTTATAGGTCGCTAAAATTGCTTTAATATCCCCACCCGAAGCAGCGATATTTTGATATTTTA
>SKIY01000061.1 GCA_007116205.1 Candidatus Izemoplasma sp.
AATGCAAAAACACCAACTTCATGTTTTTTTAATAAGGGTTGTTGCATTATGGTGTCCTCCTATAATTGATTCGGTGTATTGTTGACCCTATTATATCTTATTTGCGCTTATAAACCAACGTTTATGTGTTATAATTTTTTTAGGTGGTGTCACAATGAAAACCCAAAAAATTGTTTTTTTTGATATTGATCACACAATTTATGACCCGATAAAAAAAGAAATTCCACAGTCCACACAAACTGCCATCAAAAAACTTAGCAGACGTGAGGACGTTTTTGTAGCTGTTGCAACGGGTAGAGCACTTTACATGCTCTCCATCATTGACAGCATCAAACCATATATCGATATCTACATCACCATTAACGGCCAAATGATTACGTATCGAGATATGTGTTTACATGACGCCCCATTAGATCAAAACACCATTGATGAAGTAAAAAAAGTTTTTAACAAACACAAGCTTATATACGGTTGTATTGGTAGTCGTAACCAAGCCGTCAACCGTTTAAATAAAGCCGCAATTGATGAATTTCATTACGCGAGCATGCCGTTGCCTGCGGTTGACCCGAACTTTGAAAAAAAACATGCTGTTTATCAAATGTGGGCTTTTTGCAATCGAGGGACTTTTGATAAAGTATCTTTAGATTTACCAAACTATCAAATTGTACCTTGGTTATCCGATGGTTTTGATGTCGTTTTAAAAGACCATTCAAAACGTGATGGGATTATAAAAGTGCTTGAATATTTTAAAATTCCACTACAAAATGCATACGCATTTGGGGATGGGTCAAACGATGTAGAGATGCTTCAATATATCCCAAACTCTTTTGCGATGGGAAATGCTAAAACGCATGTCAAACAGGCTGCAAAAACGACTACAGATCGGTTCGATGAAGATGGCATATTGAATGCCTTAATCAACGCTAAACTAATAAAGGAGCATGATTAATATGGTTGCACAAATATTTGTTGATGTCGAACATCTTGCAGTTGATCAGCCATATGACTATCATGTGCCTAGTCACTTAGAAGCGGTGATAGAAATTGGGCAACGCGTTATTATTCCATTTGGAACCAGAAAAATTACTGGTATTGTTATTGAACTTAAAACAACCAGCGCGCATAATCAACTAAAAACCATCATAGATATTGTTGACCCGGTTCCTTTGTTTTCTGATGAACTGCTGCACTTAGCAAAACAGTTAGCATTTGAGCATATTACCCCAAGAATGCGTTATTTAAACGCGATGTTACCAAATGCGTTGCGAATGAAGTATAAAAAAACATTACGCGTCAAGCAGCTAAACAACCTTCCAAAAACATTGCAAAGCTATTTTACTTCTGCCGATACAATTGTTTTTGACGAAAAACTTAAATCGCACTACAAATCAATCAAAGAAGCCATCAAGAACAACGATATAGACCTTGATATGGAACTAAAGCAAACACAAACCGTATTAAAAATTCCAGTGGTAAAACTTGAGAAAGATACGACTGTTCGCGGTGAAAAACAACAAGCCATTATAGACTACTTAAAAGAACGCAATGGGGTTGAACGCAAAATCCTTTTACAAGCAACAAACGCGTCTAGTACGTCTTTAAAAGCATTAGAAAATAAAGGCATTGTTCGCATCCTTGCGAAAGAGACCTACCGTGAAATTCAGTCAATTGGAGATATTAAAGATAAAACAATCACCTTAAATAAAGACCAACAATCGGTATACAACACGATTGTTGAACATTTACATGAAGCGAAGACATTTTTACTTCATGGCGTGACTTCAAGCGGTAAAACGGAAATCTATTTAAACGTCGTAGAAAAAGTCTTAACACAAGGGAAAACTGCCATCATTATGGTGCCTGAGATTAGTTTGACACCAGCCTTAACTGCGCGCTTTAAAGCACGTTTTAAAGCGCAAGTTGCTGTTTATCACAGTCGTTTATCAATTGGTGAGCGCTATGATGAATGGCGGCGTATAAAAACGGGGAAAGCAAAAATACTTATCGGTGCTAGAAGCAGTGTTTTTGCACCACTAGAGAATATCGGTATCATCATATTAGACGAAGAACATAGCGATGCTTACCGTCAAGAAGAAAATCCTAAATACGATGCTAAAAAGATTGCTTTAACCCGCGCGAAACACCATAATATACCTGTAGTATTAGGGTCTGCAACCCCGTCAGTCGAAAGTTATTACCGCGCCTTAAAGAACGATTATCACTTACTAACATTAAAAAAACGTGCCGAACAAAGCACCTTACCAACGGTAGCAATTATTGACATGAAAAAAGAGTTTATTGAAGGCAACACCTCGGTGTTTTCTAAGTCGCTTTACGCCGCGATGCAAAAGCGTTTTGAAAAAAACGAACAAACCTTGTTGCTGATTAACCGTAGAGGGCATGCGAATTTTGTGTTGTGTAGACAGTGTGGTCACACCATCGAGTGTGATGATTGTGATGTTTCTATGACGTATCACCATAAAAAACAACAATTAAAATGCCACTACTGTGAAGCAACAAAACCGATGCCAAAGACATGTCCAAAATGTCATTCAGAACATATTCGGTATATGGGCTTAGGCAGTGAACGCGTCGAGTTAGAGCTTCAAAAAGCTTTTCCTACAGCAAAAATTTATCGGATGGACCGAGACACCACGCAAGTCAAAGATGGCCATGCAAAACTATTGCACGCATTTGAACGTGATGGCGACTTTTTAGTCGGAACACAGATGATTTCAAAAGGGCTTGATTTTGACAAGGTTACGCTAGTTGGGGTATTGAGTGCCGATATGGCTTTATTTGTGCCTGATTATTATGCGAAAGAAGAAACGTTCTCCCTGCTCACACAAATGGCAGGTAGAAGCGGTAGAAGAACCATTCAAGGTGAAGTGATCATCCAAGCTTACCGAAGTGATCATCCCGTTTTAGAAGATGTCAAAAAACATGATTACGAACATTTTTACCACGAAGAGATTGCCTTAAGAAAAAAGGCGGATATTGCGCCATTTAAAACGATGATGGCTTTAACGATTACGCATCGATATCAAAACACCGTCTTCAAAACCACCGCAAACCTTGTTAAAAAACTTAAAAATACACTCCCTAAATCGGTGCGTATCATTGGTCCAATTACACCAAAATACGTGAGAATTCAAGGAAAATATAGAATGCATATTTTGCTTAAAACAGATACTGTTACACCCGTTTTAAAGCACTTAAATCCACTGGTAACTTCCATGATTACGAAGGATTTAACGATTAGTTTAGATTATCATCCAAGCATGTTTTAGAAAGGAAGATTTGATGAAAATTGTATTTATGGGAACCCCTGATTTTAGTGTTCCAATACTGCGCCAACTGCACAAAAATTATGATGTCGTACTCGTCGTTACACAACCCGATACCCCGCAAGGGAGAAAACGTGTGTTAACGCCACCTCCAGTGAAAGTGTATGCAGAAAAACATCACATTCCTTGTTTTCAGCCTAAGCGTATTAAGGAAGACTATCAACCTGTTATTGAGGCCAAACCCGATATTATTATTACTGCGGCGTATGGTCAAATCATCCCTGAAACGTTGCTTGATTTTTCAAAATATAAGGCGATTAATGTCCATGCCAGCCTATTGCCGAAACTCCGCGGGGGCGCTCCCATTCAACGCGCAATTGAACGCCGCCACAAGACGACTGGTGTGACGATTATGGAGATGGTAAAAAAAATGGATGCAGGAGATATATTAGCACAAGAAGCCATCCCGATAGATACGCTTGAAACATCGGGAACGCTTTTTGATAAGCTATCGAATTTAGGAGCGGTATTGCTGCTTCAAACACTACCAGATATTATCCATCAACGGATTACACCCATCCCCCAAAATCCAAAAGACGTTACTTTCGCTTACAACATAACAAGAGAAGAAGAACGTTTAGACTTTAATGAATCCGTACTTGATTTAGAAGCCAAAATCCGTGCTTTTCATCCCCAACCAAACACCTATACGGTGATCAATAACAAAAAGCTTAAGATTATTTGGGGGCGCGTCCATCAGTGCAAAAATTTCTTTAAAAACCATACCGACACAGAAAACGGAACGATTATAAAACATTTCCAAGACGGGTTTGCAGTCAAATGTCCTGATGGCGCTTTAATCGCTACACAAGTACAGCTCGAAGGTAAAAACCCGATGTCTGCAGAACAGTTTTTACGTGGGGCCGGACAAACTTTAGCCAAAGTAGGAACAAAACTTGCTTGATAAAGCCGTGAACGTATTTATCTTTTAAATAAAAAGTGCTATAATGATGTAACAATAAGGCAAAGGAGCGTTATAAATGAATAAACGTGCATTATTTAACCGTGATGAAATGCTTGAAATGAATGTGAAGACCTTAAAAGAACGCGGTGTTAGCGTTGAAGAGATTGCAGAAATAGCACATATGCAACAATCTAAATGGAGTGATGATATCTCAATGCGTGATTGCATTGATTCTGTAGAAAAAATACTATCGCTTCGCGATACATTTCACTTATTACAACTCGGTGCCGAAATTGATCGCCTAACAGAAGAAAATTTGATTCGCGAACCATTAAGAGAAATTTTACATAAAGACTTAGGGATGTTTGGAATCGATGAGCTGTTTGGGTTAGAACTTGCGGGACTTTATGGGACCATTGGAAAAACAAACTTCGGAGATATCGATGTCAATAAACCGTTAGTTGTAGAACGCTTAAACAGCGATGGAAAATCAGATAAAGCACAGTGTCACACTTTTTTAGATGATATCGTCGGTGCGATTGCCGCTGCGGCATCTACACGCGTGGCACAAATGCTAAACGAACGCGAAGCTAGAAAAGATCCAAGTTATCAAGAAATTAAACTCGATTTTGATCTATAGGAAGTGATATCATGGCGAAACATGATAAAAACCTTGAAGACTTTTTTCGCAAAGCAGATCAAGATCCTAAAGAGCTTGAAGAATATGTCGAAAAAGCCAGTAGAGGTGTTGACCCAAATAAAACAACGCGACTTGACAAAATCGCCATGTTTTTTAAAAACACTGTCGGGCGCATTAAATCATACTCAGTAAACGAAAAAGATACTGACAAAAAGCCCTCGAATTTTAGAAGGCGTTTACGTGTTTTTTACAAACGCATTTTTAAACGTGCCGCAGATAAGTTTAACTTTGAGTCAGGTGTCGATATTTTAGATGATACTTCAGTACTTTATCGTCGGAATCGTGTTATTAAAAACATCTTAGTTATTACCAATATTGTCTTTTTGATATTTACTTTACTCGGTGCAGAAAACCCTAACTATATCTTAATTTTTGGGTTTGGTATTGTCATGTTTGCAATCAACACCACCTTGAAAAAAATTATAAAAGAAGAACCAAGAACACTGCTTAAACAACAAATGGCTATGTATATTGCCTCTGTCTATATCGTCTTAGCCTCGTTTGGTGTCTATATCAAACTCCGTGTTGGCGCGACAGATGGTGATGCCTGGTTCTCTATTACCCAAGCAGGGTATGTATTGATTTATTTTGCCTTAGTTGTGGTTGCATTATATCAAGATGCAAAATTACTGCGGTTTCTATTTAAATGGGTACTTGTTTTAATGACCGTTATCCATGTCGCTATTATGCATCCGCTTTATATGCATGCTGGTTCACCGCAACAATTGTTTGACTATTTGACGGTTGAGCGTTGGGATATCACGATTGATATTTTACTGCGAACGTTTGTATTGATTATTTTTAATATCGCTTTATATTCATCCGTTGCAATTGGTGAGATGATGAACCTTAAACGTAAAGAAGAACTCGTTAAACGCCGCGACATGGAAAATGACTTTAAAGCGGTTGTTGGGGATGTCTTTGATGTTATTAGTGTGTTTAACAACCAATCATTTATTGAAGACAAATCAAGTGCACATCGGGTTGCGGAAATCGGGTCTAGACTAGGAAATGTGCTCGGACTAAGTCCAAATGTGTGCACAGAGATTTATGAATACTCAAAAATACATGTGGACCGGGTTAAAGACTTATCGATTTTAGAGTATGAAAATAAAGATGTGTTAAATGAAAAAGACTATCAAGTTATTCGCGATAAAACGATTTTAGGTAGTGTTATTATTAAACGGTTACAGCTTAATCAAAAAAGTGAAGATATTATTCGTGCACATTTCGAAAAAACTTCAGACCGTGCCTTTACAGAAAGAATGAAACGGATTCAAAGAAGTCAAGAAGGTCAAATTATATTACTTGCGGAAATGTATGAAATTTTACGCCAAGCCCGCAATTATAAAACAAAACTGACCCATAAACGCGCAATCGAATTACTTGATCTTGAGTTTAAGGAATACTTCGAACCGTATATACTTGACCGGTTTATGAAATACGCAAATGAATTTGAGGATTATTATCAACGATTTAAAATGAAAACCGCATGATTGAGGTGATGGTATGTTGAACTTATCGCTATTGATATTAAATAATATTGTCCTTATTATTTTAATTATTAGCATCGTTCTTTATGGTTTCTATTTAAGAAATCATCTCTTAAGCATGTGGCAAGAAGTATCACGGTTAGAAATTAGCTTTAACGCAAAATTGTTTGAAACTTTAAAAGTGTATCAAGGATATACTGATACTTTCAAAACCCATCCAGCAATGCATCTACTGGAAGCATTTCAAAAAGATAAAGCGCTTAAATTTCGCCACTGTAGCTTAGAAGAACGAAAAAAACTGTTTAAAGCGATGCAAAAAATATATGGTGAAATATATCAAGATAAAGAACTCAAATATGACACGTTAAAGGTGCATTTTGAAGCTTTACAAATGCAACGTTTGAAGTATAACTCAAAAGTGTTGGTATACAACCATAAAATTCATACCTTTCCCGTTAAAATATTTGCAAAAAAGATGCAATTTCTACCAAAAGATTACTTCGGATAAGCATGTTTATGACATGCTTTTTTTTATGGGAATCCGCTAAAATAAAAAATAAGTAAAAGCGCTTTCAATTTTTTTCGAAAACCCCTTGATTTTCGCGCAAATAAGTATATAATTAAAATTGTGATAAGGTTATTTAAAATTCAATTTAAATCGAGGACGAGACGATGATTCGCACGCAAAACAATTACAGTTTTACGTCGTTGAACCTCGCCGCTCAATTCCGAGCGACGATTGTTTTAGTTTTCTTTAAAAACATAAGAAATAAAGGATAATTTTAATCGAAAAATTATCCTTTTTGTCTATTCTAGAGAGGGTGTCTTTATGAGTACAGTAGTGATTGGTGTCATCGGTGCAGATGTGCATGCGGTTGGTAATAAAATTATTGAGCACGTGTTAACAGAACATGGGTTTAATGTTGTTAATATAGGTGTTTTAAGTTCGCAAGAAGATTTTATAAATGCTGCAATTGAAACAAGCGCAGGCGCAATTTTAGTTTCCTCATTATACGGTCACGGTGAAATTGATTGTAAATATATGCGTGAAAATTGTCAAGAAGCAGGATTAAACAATATTAAGCTTTATGTTGGTGGGAATATCGTTGTTGGGAAACAAGCCTTTAAGGAAGTAGAACAGCGCTTTAAAAAAATGGGATTTGATCGCGTCTATCCACCGGGTACAAATATTGAAGATGCTGTAAGGCATTTAAGAGAGGATTTGGGTGAATAATGGGTATACACCTCCTCGTTGATTTTGGCTCTACTTACACAAAAATTACAGCAATAGATCTTGATAAGGAGTGTATAGTTGGAACATCTAAAGCAATGACCACGGTGAAAACCAATGTTTTAGAAGGTTTCGATTTAGCGCTTGAAAAACTGACTGTATCGTATCCGGAAGTATCGGATATTACAGGTGTTTCAGCATGTTCAAGTGCCGCAGGAGGTTTAAAGATGGCTGCAATCGGGCTTGTTGAAGAACTGACTGTAGAGGCTGCAAAGCGCGCCTGTTTAGGAGCTGGAGCCTTGGTGAACTTGGTGTTCAGTCATCACTTAAGTCGTAAAGAAATAAAACAGCTTAAAAATGCGGATATTGATATTATATTACTTGCTGGTGGGACTGATGGTGGCAATAAAGAGTGTATATTGCATAATGCAAAAAAATTACGAGACGCAAATTTAGGCGTTCCTATTATTATCGCTGGTAATAAAGACGCTTCAGATGAAATTGAAGAAATGTTTGAAGATAGCGATCAAGAATATTATATTGTAGATAATGTTATGCCTAAGTTAAAAAAACTTCAAGTCAAGGAAGCAAAAGATGTAATCCGTCAAATCTTTATTACGAAGATTATTGAGGCAAAAGGGATTAAGAAGGCTGAAGAAAAAACGGGTGAAATCATTATGCCAACCCCAGAGGCTGTTTTAAATGCTGCAGAACTGCTGGCGAAAGGCTATGAAGATGAAGAAGGTTTTGGCGAGCTAATGGTGATAGATATTGGTGGTGCCACAACAGATGTTCATACCATAGGTGAGGGATTCCCTAAACGTTCAGAAGTCATTTTAAAAGGCCTTCAAGAACCGTTTGCAAAGCGGACTGTAGAAGGCGATTTGGGGATGCGTTATAGCGCGAATGCGCTGTTAAGTTTGGTGTCTCCTTATGAGTTTAAACAATATTATGAATATGATTCTGATATCGAAAGTGCTGCGAATAAACGGCATGAGAATGTTGATTATTTACCAGATACCGATGAAGAGGTTGCGTTTGACAAAGCACTTGCACGGATTTGTTGTGACTATTCAATGAGTCGTCATGTCGGTCACGTAGAAGTTGTTTATACACCGCTTGGAAACATGTATTATCAAACTGGAAAAGACCTTACTGATATTAAGTATGTTATCGGAACTGGTGGGGTATTAATTAATAACGCTGATGCAAAAGATATCTTAAAAGAAGTGAATAAAAAAAGTAATAAAAAACTAGAATTACGCCCAACCGATCCAACGATACTGATCGACCGGAATTATATACTCTCTGCAATGGGATTGCTTGGACAGAAGTATCCTAAACTGGCATTAAAACTTATGAAAGAACATCTTGTATAGGAGGCACATAATGATTTCAAATAAAAAAATTCCTTGGGAAACGTTTTTAGCAAAACGTGAAGAAGTACTGCAGCACTGGGAGACAGGTAGTTCTCCGCTACTTGATTTAGAGAAAGCTGTAGAAACGCTAAAAAGCATTCCTGATCATAAAAATTTTGCGAAAAAATTACGTAAAGCAAAACAAGAAGGCTTAACGCTTATTCAACCGAGAGCTGGGGTTGCTTTACTTGATGAGCATATAAAGTTAATGCAGTATTTGGAAAAAGAAGGCGAAGCCGATTTCTTACCAGCCACGATTGACTCTTACACCCGTCAAAACCGTTACCAAAATGCCCAAGATGGCATTAAAGAATCTGAACGGGCAGGAAGAAGTTTATTGAATGGGTTTCCGGCGGTTAATTATGGCGTTGAAGGCTGCAAAAAAGTTTTTGATGCAATCAACGTCCCAATACAAGCGCGCCACGGAACGCCAGATGCACGCCTTTTAACAGAAATTATTCATGCTGCGGGGTGGACCTCAAATGAAGGTGGCGGGATATCATATAATATTCCCTACGCTAAAAATATCGGATTAGAAGACACGATTC
>SKIY01000081.1 GCA_007116205.1 Candidatus Izemoplasma sp.
AACATGGATAAAGTGAATAAAAAAATAACGGAAATTGTCGAATCACTAGATTATTTTCTGTATAACATTACTTTTGGCCCACGTGATGGGAATCAAGTTTTAAGCGTTGAAATCGATCACGAAAACGGCATTAATATTGATGATTGTGTAAAAGTATCTGAAGCGATCAGTACCTATTTAGATGAGGTCGATCCGATTGAATCTTCATATAACTTAGAAGTAACAAGTGCAGGAGCTGAACGCGAACTGCGTACCCAAGATGAGATTGAAAGAGCCCATGGTAAGTTTGTTCATGTAGAAACCTTTGATCAACAATTCAATGGGACTTTAGAATCAATCAGCGAATCAAGCATTACGGTTCGTGAAAAAAATAAAAACACAACAACGATTTTAATGGCGGATATACAGTTTATTCGTCTTGCAATCGATTTGTAGGAGGCTATTATGCAAAGCAAAGAATTTTTCCAAGCATTAACAATGATTGCGGACACACGTGGACTAGATAAAGCAAAAGTTTTAGAAGTTATGGAACGCGGATTACTAAACGCGGTAAAAAAAGAATTAGACTACAATGAAAACATTGTCATCGAATTCGATGAAGAAAAAGATAGCATCAAAGTATTTGAAAACTTACTCGTCGTAAAAGAAGACCCTGAAAACGGGGAAATTAGTTTAGCAGATGCACGTAAACAGCGTAAAACGATTAAAGTTGGTGAGTTGCTGACACGCGAAGTTAAAATTAAAGACTTTGGCCGTATTGCCGCGGTAAGCGTAAAGCAAATATTAACCCAAGGCCTTAAACAGTTAGAACGCGAGAAAGTGTATGAAATATTCAAAAACCAAGAAAATGAAATGATTAACACAAAAATATCAGCCCTTAATAAAGAGTATGTTACTTTAGATTTAGGACATGATTTAGAAACAAGTTTACCGAGAAAAGAGTTGCTTAAAAGTGATGCAGTTCGAATTGATGCAAAACTTAAAGTATATATTACAAAAGTTGAGATGACACCTAAAGGACCAAAAGTGTATGTCTCAAGAAACGATAAAAACCTTGTTAAACGTTTACTCGAACAAGTGACCCCTGAAATACAGGATGGAACCGTTGAAATTATGGGCCTTGCACGCGATGCAGGTGAACGTAGTAAAGTCGCAGTTTTCAGCCATGATGAAAACGTAGACCCAGTTGGTTCTGTCGTCGGATATAAGGGATCGCGCATCAATGAAGTTTTAGAAGCATTACAAGGAGAACGTATTGATATTTACGAGTGGTCAAAAGACCCTGTAGAATTAATTAGTAATGCTTTAGAACCGGCTAAAATTATCGCGATCAATCCCAATCAAAAAGAAAAATCAGCAGTCGTTATTGTTCAAAATAAAGATTTCACAAGTGCGATCGGGTCTAAGGGACAAAATGTTCGTCTTGCAGCACAATCTAGTGGCTGGAAAATTGATATTAAAAGCGTAAACGACGCCGAAGAGATGGGTATTCACTACCGCCCAATTGAGGATAATAATGCCTAAAGCGCGTAAAACACCTTTACGTAAATGTGTCATTACGCAAGAACAACATCCCAAACAAGCCCTAATTCGCATTGTAAAAACCAAAGATAATCATGTTTTTGTTTATCTTAGTGGAAAAATGAATGGCCGCGGTTGCTATATAAAAAAACAACTTAGCATTGTCGATAAAGCACAAAAAACAAAGCGTATCGAAAAGCATCTCGGTGTCACCATCGACGACAGCATCTACGAAACCTTGAGACGATTGATTCGCGATGAAACCTAATTATACACTAAATAATCTTGGGTTAGCACTGCGCGCGAACAAGCTAATTCATGGTGAAGGATTGGTGTTATCGGCGTTGAAAAACCATCCAAAAGGCATTGTTTTTCTTGCCAATGATGCGGGTGAAAATATCACAGAAAAAATTAAAACAAAATGCAAGACATTTCATGTTGAACTAAATATGGAATATGACAGCGACGCACTATCAAAAGCGATTGGTAAATTAAACAGAAAAGTCATACTACTTACCGATCAGCGTTTTATCAAAAAATAGTAACACACATAGAAAGAGGTGATTTTTGATGTCAGAAACAAAACGTAAAAAGAACATCAAAAAACAACGGAAAACGACAGAAACACGTGCTAAAAACATCCCCGTGAAAAGTGCCACAGCGGAAGCATCAACCACGCTTATTTATAAACCGAATATGACCGTGGGTGATTTTGCTGAAGCGATTAACAAACCGGTTTCTATAGTTATTAAAAAAGCTATGGGCCTTGGTATTATGGCCACCCAAAACCAATCTTTAGATCGTGATACAGCAGAACTCATCGCTTTAGAGTTTGGGAAAGAACTTGAAGACGAAGTGATTACAGACCCGACACGGTTTGAACAATTCGTAATCGAAGAAGATGAAAAGAACCTTGTTGAACGTCCACCCGTTGTCACCATCATGGGTCATGTTGACCATGGGAAAACAACACTTCTAGATACCATCCGTAGCGCACGCGTTACTGAAGGGGAAGCAGGTGGAATTACCCAACACATCGGTGCTTATCAGTACCGCAAAAACAATCAAGCAATTACGTTTATCGATACGCCCGGCCATGCCGCGTTTACTGAAATGCGTGCTCGTGGTGCATCAATCACTGATATTACGATTTTAGTAGTGGCTGCTGATGATGGTGTGATGCCGCAAACACGCGAAGCAATCGACCATGCAAAAGCCGCAGGGTGTCCAATTATCGTTGCCGTAAATAAAATGGACCGTCCAGGGGCGAATCCAGATAAAGTAAAACAAGAGTTAGCAGAGTTCAATCTCATCCCAGAAGACTGGGGTGGAAAAACCATCTTTGTCGAACTGTCTGCCTTAAAAGGTGAAGGCATTGATGACTTACTTGAAATGATTTTACTAACAGCTGAAGTTGAGCAGTTTACTGCAAATCCTAACCGTTTAGCAACCGGAACGGTCATCGAGTCTAAGCTCGATAAAGGCCGCGGTCCAGTTGCAACGCTACTCGTTCAAAACGGAACATTAAGAGCTGGCGATATTATTGTTGTTGGGGATACATATGGACGCGTTAGAACGATGCAAGATGACTTAGGGCAAACACTAGAAAATGTTACCCCGAGTACTGCTGTAGAGATTACTGGTCTTTCTGATGTACCTCAGGCAGGGGATCGCTTTATGGTGTTTAATGATGAAAAAGAAGCACGACAAATATCTGAACAACGTACCCATCGAACATGGCGTGAAGAATTAGGCGTATCAAAAGCAATGAGTTTAGATGAAATGTTTGCAAATGCACAAGAAGGTGACATAAAAGAACTGCGTGTCATCATCAAAGGCGACACACATGGTTCAATTGAAGCTTTAAAATCTTCCTTAGAAACCATTGATGTTGAAGGAGCAAAAATTGAAGTCATCCGTGCAAGCGTCGGAACCATCACAGAAACAGATGTAACATTAGCGCTTGCTTCAAGTGGGATTATTATCGGATTCAACGTTAGACCGAATGCCGTTGTTCGTGACGCTGCGAATGCGCAAGGCGTCGATATTCGCCTTTACAATATAATATACAAAGCCATCGAAGATATCGAACTTGCGATGACAGGATTATTAGACCCAGAATTCAAAGAAATCGTTACCGGACAAGCAGAAGTGCGCGACACTTTTAAAATCTCAAAAGTAGGGACCATCGCAGGGTGTTATGTTACTGATGGCCATATCGAACGTAACGCATTAGTGCGTGTTGTTCGCGACGGTGTCGTTGTTTATGAAGGGAAACTCTCTAGTTTAAAACGCTTCAAAGATGATGTTAAAGAAGTCCGTCAAGGCTACGAATGTGGTATGATGGTAGAAAACTTCAATGACATTAAAACAGGAGACGTTATTGAAGGATCAGTCATGAAGGAGGTTAAACGTTAATGTCAAAACATGCACGTTTAGAATCAAGTATATTGCGTAGTCTAACAAAAATTCTACGTGAAGAAGTTAAAGACCCTGCAGTAGGCTTTGTAACGCTCACTGCCGTAAAACTAACCAATGACTTATCATATCTAACGATTTTTTATACCGCGTTAGATAAAGCAAAAAAAGAAGAAACGATTAAAGCACTAGAACGCTCGAAAGCGTTTATTAGAAATCGGATTGGAAAACATGTTGATATGCGTAAGCTACCAGCACTTGTCTTCAAATATGATGAATCTTTAGATCGCGGAAATGAAATTGAATCAGGACTTAAAAAAGTCATTAAAGACTAATTATCAAAAAGGCGACAGAATTTGTCGCCTTTTTAAAAACCAAACATGCTATAATAAGCTATGAGAGGAGGGTTATCATGATAAAAGACAGATTAAAAAATGTCCCCCCAAAACCAGGGTCTTATCAAATGATCGATGCTTATGGAAACATAATCTATGTCGGTAAAGCAAAAAACCTAAAAAGTCGATTAACAACGTACTTCACCGGTTCACACGATTACAAAACAACAAAAATGATCCAAGCCATTGATCATTTCGATTATATCGTTACCAACACCGAACTAGAAGCCCTCATCTTAGAAATTGATTTAATCAAAAAATATCACCCGCGTTACAATATTTTACTCACCGATGACAAATCATACCCTTACATCGAAATCACCGAAGAAAAACACCCTAAACTCGTCGTTACACGGACATTAAACAAAACCAAAAAACATTTATTCGGACCGTACCCCAATGTACGAGCTGCAAGAGATACGTTGCATATATTAAACAAGTTGTATCCGCTTCGAAAATGTCACAAACTCCCAAAAGAACCGTGTTTATATTATCACCTTGGACAATGTCTAGCACCTTGTATCCATAAAGTAGATACACAAACGTATACCGACATCAAACGAAAAATCACCCGGTTTTTAAAAGGAGAAACAAAAGCCGTTATCGACGATTTAAAATTAAAAATGCAAGACGCTTCAGACAATTTAGAGTATGAACGCGCACAAGAATATAAAACGACAATTGAAAACATCGAAACAACCACAAAAAAACAAGCCGTTAATCTCAACGATTTAACCGATCGTGATATTATTGCGACACAATACGATAAAGACCACATCGCAGTAGAAATCTTTTTTATTCGCAGTGGCAAAATTGCCGCAAGAGAAAAAAAGCTTATGCCCTATTACTTAGACCCTATCGATTCAGCATTAGAATATTTAATCCAGTTTTACCAAGTTTATCCAGTTCCAAAAGAAATATTAACCAACCAAGAAACCGCATTTAAACCATTGTCAGAACTGTTTAAAACAGCACTAAAAATACCTAAACGCGGCGCTAAAAAACAGCTACTAGATCTTGCAATACTCAATGCAACACAACAATTAACTGAAGAAAGTAAGCGCATCGAACAACAAACCGAAAAAACGTTTGGTGCACTAGATGAACTTGCAGAACTGCTTAATATTCCAACACCTTATCATATTGAGGCTTTTGATAACTCGCATTTGTTTGGCAGTTTTCCAGTGAGTAGTATGGTCGTCTTTAAAAATGCTAAGCCCTCAAAAAAAGACTACCGGAAATACAAACTATCAACCGATAAAGTACAATCTGGCGATACAGAGCAAATGCACGAAGTATTATACAGACGTTTCCAGCGCATGCTCTATGAAGACCAACCACGACCGAATCTCATCTTAGTCGATGGCGGCATTCATCAACTTAACGCAGCTAAAGCAGTATTAGACAGCTTAGATTTATCAATACCGGTCGCAGGATTAGTTAAAAATAAACAGCATAAAACCAGTCATTTAATCGATCAAGAAGATAATGAAATTGAAATACTTCAACAATCGAATCTCTTTAACCTACTAACGTATATTCAAGAAGAAGCACACCGGTTTGCAGTGAACTTTCACAAAGATTTAAGAAACAAAGGATTTTACTCAACGATACTTGATACTATTGAAGGTGTCGGTGAAGTAACCAAGAAAAAACTCTTGAAACATTTCAAAACTATTGAAGCAATGCGAAAAGCTAGTTATAATGATTATAGTGCCCTTGGAATCCCTAAGCGCACCATCAAAAACATTCAAAAAGCACTTGAAGAAGAAAAAAGGTGATTACCGTGCATCAGCATTACGGAACGATTAAACATATTGATATCGATGAACGCACCGTTATCATAAAGCGTCGAAACCGCAAACAAAAAATATATTTCCAACGCGCCATGTTTCAACACTACCTCAAATACTTACACCCCAATAATATCCTTGTATATGCTTTAAAGGTTCGTGAGCACCCGAACAAACCCTATCAAAAGTACACCGTAAAAGATGTCTATAAAATCGTTAAAAAATCACCGCGTAAAACGATTACCTTGTATAGCTATAAAAGCATTGTCAAACAAACCCAAGCATTCATTAACTCCCTTGATTACAAACTATTTTTAGATTTAGAAATGAGCATGCATCCATACCACGTACAAAAAGATTTTATTCAAGAAGTTATCCAAGCAGGGTATGTTCTTGTTGATAAAAACGATAACGTTGTTGAAACATATAAACGTTTTATTCAACCAACAAAACACAGAACCCTTACCAAACGCACCTTAAAATTTCTTAAAATTAATCAAGAAGATGTCGACCAAGGCGTTCCGTATAAAACATTTTATGAAACATTTAAAAATATTTTAAAAACGTACAGTCCAGCCATCATCGTTTGGGGAAAAAACGATCATCTTGCCCTACAAGAAACCTCAGATGTGAACGATTTACCTGGGTTTGATCAAGCCTCACGATTCATCAATTTATTAAAACTCCATAAAAATGTCTTTCGTTTAAAAAATGATTTAGGCCTCATCACCGCTTATCAACTCTACGGGTATGAAGCAGACAAACAAACCCATGATGCTTTAGAAGATGCGTTGATGACCATGCATATTTTTCAAGGTTTTAAAGCCTATTTAAACAGTAAACTTGAAATCGATTTTTCAAAATTACCAAAACATTAAGTAGGAGTGGTGATATGGAAACCATTGAAGCATTACACAAAAAAAATACAAACAAAGAAGCAGCACATACCTTTTTTGTACCAGGTTGTGTCGCACTACTTGGGGAATACACAGAAGAACAAGGTGGACCTGCATTAATGGTAGCGACAGAACAAGGTATCTTAGGAGCTATCTCTGGTGCAAAAGATCAATCGATAAAAATCTATTTTGATGCATTAGAAAACAATGAAGTACTCATCGATATAAAAAACCCATTAGCACTAGAATCCCCTTATTTAGTACGCCTTATGCAGGCGACATTTTTGAAACTTCAAAAAGAAGATTGCGCCTTTAAAGAGGGACTTGAAATTACACTTTCTAGCACCTTGAAACCATTGTTCAACTACCATTTAGACAGTGCAATGGTGGCGTTAATTATGACCCTAGTTACAAAACAATTAAACAAACACGTTGCCTTTGATAAAATCTGTAAATTTTCTGATGCTGTGTTTACAGACTATTTACAACTACCAACCAGACACAACGCTTTAACGACTCAGTTTTTTGCAGAAAAAGATACCGTTTTAGCGATTCATCCATATGAAAAAAAACATCAAACCATTCCATTTCAGTTTAAAGATAAAACACTTGTAGTTTTCGCTCCGCATAAAACACATGATGAAATGCATGCCACTTACAAAGACCGTTTAAAAAACTTAAAGGCCGCATCAGAATTTTATATGAATCATCGCCCTATAAAATATTTAGCGGCAGTTTCTGTAGAGGACTTTAATAAATTTAAACATCAGTTAACACCTGAAAACAGAGTGCGCTATGCAGAACATATTATCTTTGAAACCGCACGGTATAAAGACGTTGTAGAAATGATAGAAGATAACGAGTTTAACTGGTTTGCAGATTACATCAACGAATCGCAAAAAACAGTAGAACATATGTTTGACTACGTCACAACGGATTTAAAATATATTATCGACATGTTAAAAACTGATGCGGTACGTGCGGCACGTATTTCGAACAAAACATTCTCCCAACTCGTGGTCGGATATTTTGAAAAAGAAAGCAATAAATTTATAGAAGACATTCAATTACGATATCAACGAATGTATAAAAAGGAGTTAGAAACGATTATTTTAAGACCGAGTGCCGGTGCTATAAAAAAATAGCTTGCTACAATCAGTAGCAAGCTTTTTTAAACCAATTTAATAACCGGTAATATCATCGGACTGCGTTCAGTCTTCGTAAAAATATAGTCATTTAATACTTTCGTAATATCGCGTTTTAACTGCGATGTATTTAAGACGTTAGACGCTTGAATTCTTTTATCAATATGCTTTGCAACAATCGCGCTTATTTCATTGGTTAAAATCGTATGATCCCGCATATAAACAAACCCTCGTGATGTAATAACAGGATCGCCGATCATTTGTTTGGTATCTTGATTGATTGTTACAATGGCGCTTAATAGTCCATCTTCACTTAAAATTTTGCGGTCTCTTAAGACAACATTTCCAACATCACCAATACCTTTACCGTCGATATAAACACTACCTGCTTGTACTTTGCCCGCGACGCGTGCGCCATGTCTAGATACCGCTAAAACATCGCCGTTATCTAAAACAAACTCATTGCCGCGTTTAACGCCACATAAAATACCTGTTTCTGCATGGGTTTTTAACATCCGGTATTCACCGTGTACAGGCATAAAAAACCGCGGCTTAATTAACTTTAACATTAACTGCAATTCTAAGTTACCTGCATGTCCTGATGTGTGGGTATCGGTTAAGGGTGAATGGGTAATAACATTCGCTTCACGTTTAAACAGCTGATTCACTGTTTTAGAAACACTTGCTTGGTTTCCTGGAATAGGACTTGAAGAAAAAATCACTGTATCGCCAGGTTGAATTTTAATTTGTCTATGGGTTCCATTGGCAATACGCGATAACGCAGCAAACGGTTCCCCCTGTGACCCGGTACATATAATCGTAATCTCTTCAGGTTTAAAATGTCTTAACGCGCGGCCCCCAACAAAAGTACCGTGAGGTGCTTTAATATAGCCCATTTCCTGCCCAACTTCAACGGTGCGTTCCATACTTCGTCCAAACACCGCAATTTTACGGTTTGTGGCAATGCTGGCTTCGACGATTTGTTGGACGCGATGAATATTAGAAGCAAACGTAGCAACGACAGCACGGCCTTCGATTTTAGTAAAAATCTCTTTAATGCTTTGACTGACAGTGGTTTCACTTTTGGTAAAAGCATCCAATTCAGCGTTCGTTGAATCACTTAGTAATAATAAGGTTCCTTTGTGTCCTAATCGTGCCATTTTTGCATAATCGGCATCTGGACCTGTAGGGGTGAAATCAAATTTGAAATCACCGGTTAAAACGATATTACCTTCTGGACTTCTAACGACAATCCCGAAAGAATCAGGTATTGAATGGTTCGTGCGAAAAAAGCCTAAACTTAAGTGTTTAAACCGGATAATATCATTTTCAAAGTATTCAAGTAAATTGTATT
>SKIY01000062.1 GCA_007116205.1 Candidatus Izemoplasma sp.
CTTTTTTAGCGCCATCAACGACCTGGCCTCGGACCGAATAAAAACGACCTAAGGTGTCCTTAATCGCTTCAACTTGACCCGACATAATTAAATCACGAATATGCGTACTACCGATTTTATATCCATCATGGGTGAGTTCATCGACGACAATTGTTTTAATCGATGGATGATTTTTAAATGTTTCGACACTACCGCTTCCGCGGTGTCCAAACTTAAAATCAAACCCACATACAATCGTACTAAGATTTTCTAAATAGTGATCGATAAACGCATCTGGTTGTAAGGTTGCTTTTTTTGCATCAAACTCGATTAAATACAACGTATCGATATCGTATGATGATAAAATCTCTATTTTCTTTTCTAACGGGGTAATGTATTTATAATCAAGACCGAATAACACGCTTTTAGGATGCACATCAAAAGTTATGACAGCGGTATTCATCTGATGTGTTTTAGCGTAGGCTTTCATCGTTTGAATTAACGTTTGATGGGCTAAATGTACACCGTCAAAAAAACCGATAGCCGCTACAGTATTTGATTTTATTTTCGTGCCGTTTAACCGTTGTATTTTCATTTTAAACCCTCATTTATGCAAAAACATTTTTCGCGCGATAGTCTTTTTCTGTCTTTTCGTAAACCGCAAGAAGTTTACCATGTTCATCCACGATTTTCAACTGAGATTCATTAGAATCGATATTTAACCGCTGGCCATTAACAACTGCAAATCGCTCATTTTGTTTTACCGTATATGTAGGAATTGATCGCAAAGCATTCGCTAAACTAATCAACTGCGTGTCCGTGCTAACTGTTTCTAGTGGATAAGCATCCGCAATCGTAAAATCGCCCGCTTTAATCCGATGAATAGCACGGGTGTGTGCGAAAGTATTATATTTTAAAGCAATATCTTCGGCGAGCTTTCTTACATAAAGCCCTTTGCTCGCGTGAACCTCTAAATCAACCTCAATATAGGCTTCACCATACGTAAATGCAGATAATTGTTTTAACGCATAAATATTTAGTTTTCGTGGTGGTACTTCAGGGACTTCTAAATTGTTCCGCGCATACTCATAAAGTTTTTTACCGTCTACCTTTACGGCAGAATAGGCAGGTGGGATTTGTTCGTAAGTCCCTTCAAATGACTTTAATACAGTTTCAAAGTCATCGAGTTGTTGAACCGGTGATTTATCAAGTTGCTTGCCTGTGTGATCGAGTGTATCGGTTTTTTCACCGAATCTTACCGTGAACTGATACACCTTATCATCTTGATTTAAATAATTTAATAATTTAGTGCCTTTATTAATACCTAAAACAAGCACACCGCTCGCCTCAACATCGAGTGTACCGGAGTGCCCTACTTTTTTTGTCTTTAATGCCCGTCGGATAATATTCACACAGTCGTGACTACTCATACCTAATGGCTTGTTTATGATTAAAATTCCATTCATATAATCACCAATACTATTATACATCATTTTCAAGAAAATAAAAAAAAGATATAACGTATTATACGCTATACCTTTTTAAAAGTCATCGTGTTTATGATACCTTAGACGCCTTTAACCCAGCTTACGAGTGCATCTTTAGGCATAAACCCAGCTTTTTGTGCGACAACGTCGCCTTCTTTTAAAACAAATAATGCTGGAATTCCTTGCACACCATATTGTTGTGCAAGTGAAATGTTTTCATCAACGTTTACTTTAACAACTTTGATTTCAGGGTTTTCTGCAGCAACTTGTTCAAGAACAGGTCCAATCATTTTACATGGTCCACACCAGTCAGCGTAGAAATCCAGTAAAACCAATGATTCTTCTTTTATAATTTCTTCTAAATTTGTGTTGTCAGCATATACTACTTCAGCCATAGATTGTATTTCCTCCTTTTTAATTTACAAGTTCATTATACGCAAATTTATCCTAGATTACAATAAAAGTGCATTAATTGAAAAAACTATTTGAAATAGACTATCGTTACCCCTTGACCACCCTCATTTCCTTTACCGTCTCGGTGTGAAATAACTGCAGGATGTTCGCTTACTAACTGTTTAACTAATTTCCTTAAAGCAAGCGTTCCAAACCCATGAATAATACTAGCGAACGGGAGATCCGCCACCAGACAATCATCGAGATATTTCACCACAGCATCTTCTGCTTCATGTGCACGCATCCCTCGTAAATCGAGTTCGCTTGAAACAGCTTTCTTCGGCATTGATTTTTGTTTATTTTGTGTTGATACTTGTCGCTTTGATTGATCTTCAGCATAGCGTATTTCACTTTCTTTAAAGACACTAGTTAGTGCACCCATTTGAACAACCCATTGCTTATTCTTTTGTTTTTCTACAAGTTCGCCGTAACGATTGTACTTAATGACATAAACTTTATCTTTAGGTTTAAAGATGTGATCTTCAGTTGGTGTTTCTTTACCTGTCTCATCAGGCGTACTTAAATTACGAATACGATATTTTAAATCGGCAATTTCATGGGCTTTAAAATTTTTATCTTTTAACGCTTCTAAATCCTTTAAAATTGACTGTGCTTCAGCTTTAAGCTGATCAATTTCATGTTTGTTTTCAAGCGCAATACGATCGCGTAAAGTGGCGGCTTCATTTTGTAATTTCTTACGAATCAGTTTAGCCTCTTTAAGTTCGTTTTCTAAACGATTGCGCGTGCTTTCGTTTTCTGTTAATAACTGATCGAGTTTATGTGATTCATTTTTAAGGTTATCGATTAACGCACTCACTTCGTTTTCTGAGGTTAGCACCCGTTTTTGCGCATCCTCAATGATACTTTTATTTAAGCCTAATCGCTCCGCTATTAAAAGTGCATGCGATTCACCAGGGGTTCTAAGCAGTAAACGATAGGTCGGTTTTAACGTTTGCTTATCAAACTCCACGCTTGCATTTACAATTGATGGTTTCGTATACGCATAAGCTTTTAACTCTGGATAATGCGTCGTTGCCATCACATAAACAGACTTTTGACTGAGAAACTCTAAAATACTCATTCCTAAAGAAGCCCCTTCATTAGGGTCGGTGCCACTCCCGAGTTCATCGAGTAAAATCAAGCTGTTTGGCGTCGTTTCATTAAGAATTGACACAATATTTTTCATATGTGAAGAGAACGTTGATAGTGATTGTTCGATGCTTTGTTCATCACCGATATCTGCGCGGATTTGATCAAAACAAATTAGTTCACTCCCAGGTATCGCCGGAATCAAACAACCGCTTTGCGCCATCATCGCGATAAGTCCAATCGTTTTGAGGGTGACTGTTTTCCCACCGGTATTAGACCCTGTTATTATCATGGTTTTAACATCTTTATCAAAAGTTATCGTGTTTGCGACAACCTCATCTTTAGGAATAAGTGGATGTCTTGCTTTAATAATATGAATGCGTTCACCGAAGATTGGTTTTGTCGATTCTGTATGATGCCCATACATCGCTTTAGCAAACAAATGATCTAAGTGGGCTAAAATAGATGCATTTTCTAAAATGCTATCTGAATCATCTTTCACTTGGATGGTTAAGATGTATAAAATCTTTTCTATTTCTCGTTTTTCTTCCGCAAACAACGCTTCATTTTTACTGGTTAAATTGCGAATCATTTCCGGTTCAACATACGCGGTTTCACCGCTAGAAGAGTAATCTAAAATCGTCCCTTTAATATTATTTTTTTCAGATAACTTAACCGGAACAACATAACGATTCATACGCATCGTGATGATTTGTTCTGTTAGTTTTTTCGCTTCTTTTTTTAATACCTGGTCTAATGCTTGTTTAATATTGCGTTCATTAATATCGATGGCTCTACGAATTCTTGAAAGCTCTGTAGATGCACTGTCTCGTATTTCACCCGCATCATTAATAACATTGTAGATAGCTTGAGACAGTGCTTTTAAAACAATTAATTCTTCTCCGTATTGCTCAATACTCACGGTTTCATCGGTGCGTTCTTTTAATCGTGTTAGTTCTCTTTTAATACGCTTGCTCGCTTCAATCAAGCCTTTTATATCTAGTAGTTCTTTTATCGAAAGAATGCCTTCAATTTTCGCTCTTTTAACCGCGTCACGGATATCATAGATACCACCAAAAGACGGCTCTAATCCTTCTTCGATAAACCGCTTCGCCTCAGCTGTCTCAGTTAAGTTTTTTTCTATGGCTTGGCGATCAGTCATCGGGAAAAGCTCAGCGATGAGTAGTTTACCGCGGGTTGTATGTGCATATGTGTCAATCGCTTGACGAATTTTATTAAATTCTAGTGTTTTAATATCAAATGTCATCATCGTCATCTCCTGTCGCTATTATTTTACAATATTTCATGCTAAAATACACTAAAGGACGTGATTTTTATGAACTTTACTTTAAAGCTGAACCATAATCAAATTGAAGCCATGCAAGATTATTATAAATCAACCTTACAAAGCAGTCCCAACCCATACATTAAAGCGTTGATCAAAAAGCCGCGCACCACTATTACTATATATACAAGTAATACCGTCTTATTTCAAGGTGAAGATAGTGAATTTGAGATGTTGTTTTGGTGTGATACATTCGGTTTAAGCCTGCCTAAAGAAAAACCCATCCAAAATGAAGACTTTTTTTTAACATCGATTGGTAGTGATGAGTCGGGTGTAGGTGACTTTTTTGGACCGTTAACGGTTGTAAGTGCTTATGTCAAAAAAACTGACCGTGCCTTTTTAGAATCTTTGGATGTGAAAGACTCTAAATCCCTTACCGATAAAAAAATAAAAGCCATCGCACCGAGTTTAATCAAACACATTCCGCACTCTTTACTCGTTTTAACCAACCCGCAGTATAATGATCTCACCAAAAAAGGATATAATGCCCATAAACTAAAAGCCCATATGCATGCACAAACCCATAAGCATGTTCTTGATAAAATAGCTACAAAACCAATCATTGTTGTTGATCAGTTTTGTGATAAAAACTTATATTTAAAATATACAAAAGATTTTGATCGTGTCGTCATCCCTGATATTTTTAAAACAAAAGCAGAATCTTACTATGCAAGTGTTGCCGTCGCTAGCATTATTGCGCGTTATAGTTTTATCACCCATTTAGAACGGTTATCAAATACGCTTGGCATGACATTACCAAAGGGTGCTGGCGCTCAGGTAGATGCCTGTGCAAAACAGCTTGTCAAAGCAAAAGGGATGGCTATTTTACACAAAGTCGCAAAAACCCATTTTAAAACGATCGATAAAATAAACGTGTAAAAAATTACACGTTTTATTTTGCTTTATTCAGCGCATCTTCGATGGCTTTTAAGTACGCTATACTGGTGATGGTCGCTCCACTTACAGCATCATCAATATTTAGATATTCAGCTTGTAAAACACGATTAATAATCAATGCACTCGCAACATCGTCTGTAAAACGAACATCTTCAATAATGACAATATCTGTGACACTACCATCTGTAATGGTCACTTCAACGGTATTGGACCAGCGATACCCATCATAATGTCCAGTATATATACCGTCGTTTAAGGTATCGAATACAATCGGTTCAACTGAGGCATCAAGAACTTCATTGCTGTTTCTTAGCAGCAAGAAAAAGACAAGGGCTAAAACGCATATCATAAATACAAAAAAGATAATGACTGAACGAACTATTTTTTTCATATTAGTCTTTGTACCGACTAACTCTTGATAAAGTTATCACCGCTTGATTAGGTTTCTCTTCAATGACAATATCATCGATTAAAAGCCCTAAAACATCTAACTCATTTTTATCATCCATATCCCCAAGCAGTTCCCAACCGTAAGTTTCAACTTCAAGTTCACGTTCGCGACTAATGCGTTCGTTCATTTTATCTAATAGTGCCTTTTTAGGCTGGTCAATGGAGATTACAAAATAAGTAACTTTATCTTCAACTTTTGTTTCTAACGAAAATGTTTTAAACCCATGTACAAGCAAAAAATGACTAAGTTCTCGAATAATTTTGGTAAGTATTTTCAACTCTAGATTTTTCATTCCATTTCCTCCTCTGGAACATTTTTCTTCAAAAACTCAAATACAGGGACCAGTAACGCCGCAACAAATCCTGCGGCAAATCCATTATTGTAAAGATCAAACCCTCCTTGAAAAACATAGGTAAATGGTGTTAGTACAATATGGACAAAGCCTGCAAAAATACCAAACAGTACTCCAAACCGTCCAGCAATTGGCGCAATTGCTGTAACAAATAACACGGCAATTGCTAACCCAACACCGGCTGGGTCTCCTGTAACGACTGGTGATAATAAAAACCAAAATGCTGCCCCTAACATGACAGGCACACTATTAACTGGATGTTTCCCAAAAGCTCCGAATCCCATAACTGTTAAAATACCACCCATAACAGCACCATTTATTTCAATCCTTAAAACCGTAATAAAAATAACGGATATCAGTCCCATTACACCAACATTTACCATTGTAATATCACGGCCTTCATCGCGAATAAAGTCTGATACTGCTCGACCGGTTCGTTTCAATAATTTTGGATATTTCCGCAACACTTTACGATTCGCGATGAACCCACTCGCAATAAATACTGACGACAGAACCAGCGTTAAAATCAGTAGTTCATAGTGGTAAGCTTCACTTGTTGTGGTCCCGAAGACGAATAGATCAAATCCAAACAGTGTCGTAAGCATTGCAGCATATAACATCGATAAGATTCCCATCGCGAACCCGATATTGTATAAATTATACCCTTTATGAAAACGAATGGTGTGCGCACTGAGCGCTGGCAACACAAACCCTGTAAATATACCTACGATAACTCCTGCTGGAACACCGATATAGAATGGCCATCCGGTACCAAAAATCAAATAACTAACAATTGGTGAAATTCCCGTTGAAAAGAGTACTACTATCATAAATGACTTAAACTCAAGTTTTTGGTAATAAGCATATAAATAGATTCCAATATAGATAGGTATTGTATTAAAAATGTTTTTTCCGAAAAACGAGAATCCCGCAATGGTTAATAATCCCGCAAAAATTGGACCAGACATTTTTACTTTTAAACGATTTAGCATAATAATATTGATAAGCATAATCGTCGCAACATTAAAAAGTGTTGCCCCTAATCCACCGATTTCTAAGTAGTCACTAATTAAAACGCTTGGACTTTGTAAAATATTCAGATAGCCTTCGTAAATTGCCGATAGCGAGTCAAAAGAAAATGCCATTGCAAACAAAATCAAAAAAATAGCTGGCATCATCATTCGGCCCTTTAGTTTTAAGTAAAGTGTCTTCATAAATTGCTCCTTTATTTTTAAGTCAAGCTTATTATATCAAATAATATGCTATCCTCGTAATTTTTTTGATTTTGTTTGCAAACCTTTATCATAATTGGATTTCCCGTGATATTATATATACAAAGGGGGTTTATACGATGCTGTTTTTAAAACTTTATGTACTTACTTTTTTTGTGTTTTTTCTCGTCGACTTATTATGGCTTGGTATTGTGGCAAAAAATATTTATAGCCGCTATTTGGGCCACTTACTGAAAGCAAACGTTAATTGGATTGCAGCGATGATCTTTTATCTTATTTTTATTGGTGGATTGGTCTTTTTCGTTTTAATACCTGCTGTTGATCATGAAAGCGTTATGTATGCTTTATTAGTCGGAGGTTTGTTTGGTTTTATTACCTATGCAACCTATGACTTAACGAACTTAGCAACGCTTAAAGACTGGCCACTCGCAATCACTTTTATTGATTTGGCTTGGGGGACAACATTAGGTGCACTCACTTCCAGTCTTAGTTATCTTTTATACATGCTGATATTTTAGGAGGATTTTAATGGTTTTTATTTTGAATGCACTTACGTTGTTTTTATTTTTTACAATTGTTTTTATGATTGCACAAAAGAAACGAAATAACAGTCTCGCTGATGTGGCTTGGGGTCCTTCGTTCATTGTCGTTGTAGTTACGTCTGTCAGTTATAGCTTAATTGCTTATCAACGGATTAATGAACTATTACTTGTTGTTAGTATCCTTGTGCTTTTATGGGGCTATAGACTCGCGCAACATATTGGTGGACGCATGAAAAACAAGGGCGAGGATTTTCGGTACAAAAATATGCGAAAAAAATGGAAAAACCATCCTACAGTCCACGCCTTTTTCAAAGTCTTTATTACCCAAGGGTTTATTGCTTATATGATTAGTTTACCGATCCAACTATTAACACACTTTAATCCCGATACTTCGATTACATGGCTCTTAACGATTGGTATACTTGTATTTATGAGTGGCTTTATTGTTCAAACAGTTGCTGATTTCCAACTACAAATGTTTAAAAGCAATCCGAAAAATAAAGGTAAAATTATGCGTTCTGGACTATGGAAGTACTCACGCCATCCCAACTACTTTGGCGAATCAACGATGTGGTGGGCACTATTCATCATAAGTTTAGCAAGTGGTGTGTGGTGGATGATCATCGGTATTATTAGTCCTTTACTAATTACTTATTTGCTCATTTTTGTTTCCGGTGTTCCATTGTTAGAAAAGCGTTATAAAGGCGATAAAGCTTACCAAGCTTACGCGAAAAAAACATCTAAATTTTTTCCATTACCACCAAAAAACGTATCGAGTTAATCGATACGTTTTTCTTTTAAAATAAGAATACAAAGTAAAGCGTTAAAACAACTAAATAAGTCACAAATAGATAGTTTGCCGATTCAAACGATAAGTTAAATTCACGTAAATGACGGATGACACTTTTATCTGGCGCAACTAAATATCGATAGATGCCATAAGCGATACCCAAAATTATGAGATATTCAACTGCTTTAGCCACTGTAAACCCAATATTACTGAAATCAGCCCCAAAGAATCCTTGTCCGATCGGTATGTAAAAATTACCGAAAATAATGAGTGCAACCGATAAGGTAATTAAGGCGCCATCTTGTAAGTGGTTTTTAAACATGAACGATAAGGTTTGTTTACCAAAAAATATTTGACTCATTTTCACAAACAACGTTGCGGTACCAATATTTGCAATGAATAAAATCCAGTAACGCGCATCTGTTGTGGCAAAGCCATACATAATTGCAGATTTACTGATGAATCCGTTTAAAAGCGGTGCGCCAGTAATCGATAACATCGCTAAAATCATCGCAATGCTTACAAGTGGCATTGACGTAAACACCCCGCGTATTTCTTTTGCATTTTTAGTATGGTAGACACTAATAATCATACCCACAGCCATAAACAGCAATATCTTAAATAGGGCATGATTGAAAATATGCATTAACCCACCACTATAAACATTGGGATCACTACTTGATAATCCTACAATGATTAACCCAATTTGACTCACGGTTGAGTACGCTAACATTTGTTTTAGATCGGTTTGACTGATGGCTAAAATAATGGCTGTAATTGCAGTAATAACACCAATCACATAAAAGAAGTTTGCATACTGGTAATCGGCATTTGAAAACATTGTGGTGATACGAATAAATAAGTACAGCCCTCCCTTTACCACAAGACCACTTAA
>SKIY01000139.1 GCA_007116205.1 Candidatus Izemoplasma sp.
CATCCAGAAAATCCATCGTTTAAAGCGCAAAAGACGGATGAAGCTATGGTTATATTCGAGAATGTGTCAGAGCTGTCTGTCCACACTTTAAATGATAAAGGACGAAAAGAGACGCTTTTAGGAACTGATGTTCAAGCGGTTCGTGAAACGGCTAAAAATGCTGTGATCTTTGAAGCGACATATGATGCAGATCGCGATGCAAATTTAATTGAGTTTATTATGTCGCACACTGCGCAAAAACAACTCGTAAAGTTCCGTTTTACACAGATTATTGCTGGGTGGAATGGATTTAAAGGGGATAGTTGGTTTGAAAAACAATAAATATTGAAAAAACTGACAAAAACCTATATAATGGTCTCATGACTTAAGGAGGATTTTTATGATTACAACAAACGATTTTAAAACAGGCCAAACCATCCAACACGATGGGAACCTATATATCATCATTGAGTTTCTTCATGTAAAGCCAGGTAAAGGGAGTGCCTTCGTACGGAGTAAGCTTCGAAACTTACGTAGTGGAGCGGTCACTGAGAAGACTTGGCGTGCGGGTGAGAAAGTCCAAACAGCGATGATTGAAAAACAAAAAATGCAGTATTTATACGCAGCTGGAGATATGCATGTCTTTATGGATAACGACACGTATGAGCAAACCGAAATACCGGCTGATCAATTAAAACAACAATTGAATTTTTTAAAAGAAAACATGGAAGTCAATGTGATTTCATTTGAAAATGAAATTCTCGGAGTTGATTTACCAGAAAAAGTAGCCTTACGGGTGACAGATACACCACCGGGCGTTAAAGGGAACACCGTGACAAACGCAACAAAAGATGCAACCGTTGAGACAGGATATCAATTACAAGTACCGTTGTTTATTGAAATTGACGATGAAATTATTATTAATACCCAAACGGGTAAATACAGTACCAAAGCATAAGGGAGTGAAGTTTTTTGGAAGATTCCGCCAGGCTTTTTCTACTAATAGGAAACATCCCCATTAGCAGTATTTTTTTATTACTGGGGTTATTAATTGTGTCAAGCTTCTTTTCGATGAGTGAAACGGTTTTTTCGAGCTTGAATGTTATTCGTGTTCGAACGTTTATTGAAGAACAACGAAAAGGTGCTAAAAAAGCATATTGGATTCATGAAAACTTCGACTTGACACTTTCAACGATATTGGTTGGAAATAATTTAGCGAATGTTGCGCTCGCCACAGTAAGTGTCGGCGTTTTTTCCACGTTATTTGTGGGTCAGGAAACGTTGGTTATGATTTTAAATACATTTGTGATGACAACGATTATTTTAATTTTTGGAGAGATTATTCCCAAAAGTTTTGCGAAGATGCACTCCGATACGATTGCGTTAAAAATCAGTGGGTTGATGTTTCTTTTAATTAAAGTTATGCGCCCCGTTACAGTGGTTTTTATTATGATAAAATCATGGTTTGTACGCCCTGATAACCGCGTCACAATCAGTGTGACTGAAGATGAGCTTGAAACCATCATTGATACGATGGAAGAAGAAGGATCTATCGATGAAGATGAAGCTGAGATGTTACAAAGTGTGCTGGATTTAAGTCAGCGTAAAGTTTATGAGATTATGACACCACGGGTTGATATGGTAGCGATTAATGTAAATGCAACGCCAGACGCTATAAAAGAAGTCTTTTTCGAACATCAATTTTCACGTATACCGGTTTATGAAGGATACCGAGATAATATTATCGGTGTTTTAACAGAACGGGATTTCTTTACGCACTTAATTCAACAAAAAGAAATTGATGTCCGGGCATTAATGAAAGCGCCTATTTTTGTTTCTAAATCGATGCGTGCTGATACTTTGATTGAAACACTACAACGAGAAAATACACATCTTGCGGTCGTTTCTGATGAGTTTGGTGGTACGAGTGGTATTGTGACGATGGAAGATGCTTTAGAAGAACTGGTCGGCGAGATTTATGACGAGCATGATGATGTCGATGAAGAACTGATTAAAAGCTATAATGAAAACGAGTATAGCGTTAATGCAGATATTTATTTAGCAGATTTATTTGAAGAATTGAATTTAGGACAACCCCCACTTGAAGATAAAACGTTAGGTGGTTGGTTATTTGAGCAATTTGAAGATATTCCTGAAGTTGACATGAAACATGTTATTCGTCAGCGCATTATTAATTATGGTCATAATAATGAAAAAACGGATGAAATTGAAGTGACCTTTGTGATACGAGAAATTAAAGAACGAAGAATTAAAAATGTCCACATTGAAGTGCGGACAATTTCTGAAACGATAGAAGAGGATTTAGGTGATACTTAATGGAACGTTTACAGAAAGTCATCGCAAATAGTGGATTATGTTCAAGACGCGAGGCTGAAAATTTAATCGAAACTGGAAAAGTTACTGTCAATGGTGAAGTGATTACGACAATGGGTGTTAAAGTATCAAAAAAAGATCATATTTTGGTAAACGGTCGCACACTACCAGAAAGCAATTTAGTGTATTATGTGCTTTACAAACCTGAAGGGTGTGTGAGTACGGTAGAAGATGATAAAAACCGTAAGACAGTGTTAGACTTTGTGCCCGCTACTGAACGCGTGTTTCCAGTCGGACGGTTAGATTATGATACAAGTGGACTTTTACTTATAACGAACGATGGAACGTTCAGTAATTTGATGACACAACCGACAAGTCGAATTGAAAAAGAGTATTTGGTGAAGGTTGAGGGATTTTTACGTAAAGAAACCTCAGCTAAAATTGAACGGGGTATTAAAATCGATGATTATAAAACACGCCGCGCGAGAATTCGTCAAGTGGTCTATAATAAAAAAACAGAAACAACCTCGCTTTCGTTAATTATTACTGAAGGAAAGTATCATCAAGTTAAACGGATGTTCGAAGCAGTAAACCACCCAGTCATCAAGTTAAAAAGGCTACGCCTTGGTGTTGTAACGCTTGATGGGTTAGCAAAAGGGGAGTTTCGTTTATTGAAACCACACGAGATCAAACAGTTAAGACACTTAGCAAAAAAATCATAATGTTAAGTTCTTGTTAAGAGATTGTATTGGCAAACCGCAGTATGATAAAATGAGTTGATAATAAAACTCGAGGTGATTAAATGAAAAAACTGAACCATTATCAAACAGATATATTATTTGTTGTCCTTGTTATTGTATTTCAACTTGCATTCACGTATTTTTATCCGTTTCGAAATCCTGAAACTGCGACAGATATTGCAGTCAATCAACGGTTTCTATTTCTTGAGTTTGAGTTTATCAACCAAAATACGACAACCCTTTATATACCGTTTTTAGCTATTATATATGCTGTGTTGTTGGTGTTTTTATTAATTCAGAAAAATCGTCGTTTTGCGCTGATTTATGGATTTGCTATTGCGCTCGTTGCTAAGGTATCGTATTTGACAGACCTGTATGCTTTATCCGGTCAAACGTATACGAATTTGCGTGTCAATGGGTTTTTATCACAACGGATTACAGACAATGATACGGTATTAGCACAAAATATAACGGTGTATGTGTTGTTGGTACTATTATTTATTAAAGTCGCGATTTATGCACACGATGCGTATATGCGCAGACGAATTAAAAAACATGAAGTGTAATGTATATAAAAGATGCGAATGAAAAATCATTCGCATCTTTTTTTATGGATTTAATGAAGTTATTAGTTCAACGAGTTGCTCAGTATCTTTTAAACTTAGTAAATCAAGGTCGTAATCAACCCCAACGCCATACTCTAAACTCTCGCCGGTTATTGTACGTAATTGTAAGGTAGAGCTCATTGTAAAAAAGGCACCTGAAGGGACTGTTGCGATACGAACTGAAGAGGCGCCTCCACTTGTGGGTTGCCCGATAAGTGTGGCATCAAGATAAGTCTGCATTAAATAAGATAAATAACTTCCAGCACTATAAGTGATTGGTGATGTTAAAACATAAAACTGAAAATCATAATCAGAACTGTCAAAAGTAGACTGGTATTGAATGGTTTGGATGCTTTTATCAGCGGCATCTCTTATAACTAAATCAAGTGGCTGATCGGTGAGTACAGAAAGTATTTCTAGTGTATGCAGCAACGAACCACCTGTATTGCAAGACAGATCAATAACAAGATGTTTAACAGCATCGGTATTTGCCGCATCAAGCGCTTCTATAAAGGCTTCAGGTGTTGAGGGTAAGATATTTGATAAATCGATGCGTCCAATGTCATCTTCAAGATGAGTATACCGAACGCCATCAAAACATAAATCATTTTCTGTTGCACTTTCTAAAGCATCATTAAACGTTTTTGTGCGTTGTGAGCGCTCAAAATCAGTACTCGGTGGAACGGTTATTGATGACGACCAAGAGCCGTTGAATAAATAGCGGGTGTGCAAGTCATCTAAGCGTGCTAAATTCGCATAAATCATTCGATAATGATCGGGTGCAAATAGAAAGCGTGTTTTATAGTGACGTATAAATGTTTCAAAGTCTTCCCCATCACCATATTCATGGACGCCATGAAAGTAATTGAATAAGATTCGCATATGTTGTAAGGTTTGTTGCATAATTTCATCACTCACGCGGGTGGTAGACAATGCGCTGTTTCTAACGACAGGGTTAAGATTATTGGTTGGTTGTAGATAAATTTCTTTAACATTATAATAAAGAAAAACCCGATCTGAACCAAACAATATGTTGCTTAAATCAAAGGGGATATAGGCAATATCCTCTTCAATGATTAGCGCATAATCGTAAGTTGATAAATTGATTGTGAATGGTTCATAGTCGGTGCGCTCCATAGATAAAAACTCAAAATTAACTGGCGTATAATGTGCATATAAATCATATTGACCAAACTGACGACTGCTAAAAGTAACTTCATGGGTCGTCGTATCTATTGTTAAGGTATGTACTGTATCATCAAAAATAGTAGAATCATAGGTAATGGCGTGGTCTATAGTAATAATGTCGTCTTCAACTAAGTAAGTAAAATCCCCATTAACATATAGTTCTGAAAACAACTCTGTAATTGATTCTAAAGGAACATAAGGTATTTCTGAACTGGTTGGAAAATGCAGCGCTAATGTAGATGGAATGTTGTCTAAGTTTTGTTCAGAATGGACGGACTGATACAAGTTTTTACGAAGTGGCATCTCCGTTACTGTATCAAAGGCTGAATGTGGCTCATCACCGTTGTCGTTATCATTACCGTTGTCGTTATCATCTTCACCATTGTCATCATCACCATTGCCGTTATCATCATCACCGTTGTCATCGCCTGGTATTTCATCATCGTTATCGTTGGTGTCATCATCAATAATACCGTTGTCATCTGGTTCATCATCGACGCTGCAGCCATAAAAAGACACGGTCATCATGGCTAATAATATGAGCAAGGTTACTTTTTTCACACTATGTCCCCCTTCTTGTATCATAAACATTATTTTTATTATATATTATTATTTGTATGAATTCAATGACAAAAAAAGGCTACGCGATTGCGTAGCCTTATATATTATAAAATTCCTGAACCAAACAACGCTGCAAAGACTAAACTAATAATTGTCATGAGTTTAATCAATATGTTAATTGAAGGACCGCTTGTATCTTTAAACGGATCGCCAACGGTATCACCAGTGACGCTTGCTTTATGAGCAAAGCTGCCTTTGTTACCGTGATTGCCTTCTTCGATATATTTTTTAGCGTTATCCCAAGCACCACCGCTGTTTGCCATGAAGATTGCCATACTAATACCACTTGCTAAAGCTCCTGCAAGTAGTCCACCGAGCGCTTCAGCACCTAGTAAGAACCCAATTAATAGTGGGGCACCAACGGCCAACACACCAGGGATAATCATTTCGCGTAGGGCTGCTTTTGTTGAAATGTCAACACAACGCGCATAATCAGGTTTTTGTGTACCTTCCATAATGCCTGGCATTTCTTTAAACTGTCTACGCACTTCATCAATCATTTTATTCGCTGCATGACCAACGCTAGACATGGTTAAAGAACTAAATAAGAATGGTAACATGGCCCCAATCAATATACCGATAATAACAGTCGGTGTGGATATATCAATGACATCAAGCCCAGCGGCTTGTGTAAATGAACTAAATAGTGCTAAAGCTGTTAGCGCTGCACTACCAATGGCAAAGCCTTTACCAATCGCAGCAGTGGTATTCCCAACACTATCTAACTTATCAGTTATTTCACGGACTTTTGGATCCATTTCACACATTTCTGCGATACCACCAGCATTATCTGCAATGGGTCCATAAGCATCAATCGCAATGGTCATTCCGGTCGTTGCAAGCATTCCGACTGCACTAAGCGCAATACCGTATAGTCCTGCGGCTTGAAATGAGATGAAAATGGTTGTCCCAATCAGCAACACAGGAATTGCAGTTGATTCCATACCGATTGACAACCCACCAATGATGTTCGTAGCATGACCCGTTTCTGATTGTTTAGCAATATCTTTTACTTTTTGATAATCACTTGAGGTATACATTTCAGTAATAAAGCCAATCATTAACCCAACAGCTAATCCAGCAATAATAGCCACAAGGGGACCAAATTGTCCAAACCAATTGTCTTCAAAGACAGTAAAGAAATCATTGCTTGTGTAATAAAGTGTTAAACCGATAGCACCAAGAAAGAAAATAGCACCGGCAACATAAGTTCCTTTTTTCAACACTTTATGTGGGGCATCCGCCTCTTTAGTACGGACTGTAACCGTCCCTAAAATAGCGGATACAATTCCGATTGCGGCTAAGATAATTGGAAACAGTACCCATTCAGTGACGTAAGCACCACCAAGTAAAAGGCCTAAAGTAATTGCGGCAATTAAAGAACCGATATAAGACTCAAATAAATCAGCACCCATCCCTGCAACATCACCAACGTTATCACCAACATTATCTGCGATTACAGCAGGGTTACGCGGATCATCTTCAGGAATACCGGCTTCAATTTTTCCGACTAAGTCAGCACCAACATCTGCAGCTTTAGTATAAATACCGCCACCGACACGTGCAAATAAAGCAATCGTTGAGGCACCGAGTCCGAATCCTGTAATATACTGGATTAACGCAGTGGGTTCATCAATCGTTAACCCGAAAATTTCTAAACCAAACATATAAACCAAGATCAGCCCTGTTAATCCTAAACCGACAACAGCCATCCCCATGACGGCACCACCGCTAAAGGCAATATCTAAAGCTTTATTCATGCCTGAATCATTTGCACTGGTTGCAGTGCGTGAGTTCGACGCGACAGCACCACGCATTCCAATGTACCCTGCACTACCACTAAGTGTTGCTCCGAGTACGAAGGCTAATGCGGTTGGCCAAGTAATGGCAAACCCAATAACAAAAAATAAAACAAATACAAAAATGGCCAAGATTTTATATTCTCGTTTTAAGAAGGCCATTGCACCTTCACGGATATATCCTGATATTTCTTCAACTCTTGCATTTCCTTTTGGTACACGCTTTATTTTCAAAAAAAGAACCACAGCATACAGCATGGCTAATATTGAAAACACAAGCGATATAATTAATAATAACGTTGCATTCATACAAAAATCCTCCTACCTTATTATAAATAGCTTTCAATATGTAAAAGTATATCAAAAAGCGCTTACATTATCAAGAAAGAATTTGTGAATTATCTTATATATCTATTGAGTCCCTTTGTTAAGGTATATATAAGGAAAGCATAAATTTAGGAGTAAATTAGGTTATTTATTCATGCACTTTTATGATATAATAGATATGATTTTTAAAGAGGTGATCACATGAAGTCTATACAAATAGCCATCGACGGCCCAGCTGGTGCGGGAAAGAGTACAATTGCTAAACTCGTTGCCAAGGCCTTTAATTTTGTTTATATTGACACTGGCGCGATGTATCGCGCTGTGACATTAAAGGCAATACGCTTGAATGTTAATTTGGCCGATGATAACGCATTTGATTTCATAGATCAAACGCGTTTTGATTATATAGACGGTAATCTGATTATGGACGGCGAAAATGTCGATGGATTGATTCGTACAAGAGAGATTTCTAACAAGGTTTCTTTAGTCTCATCGCATTTAAGTGTAAGAGAAAAAACGGTAAAGCGACAACGTACATTAAGTGAAGGTAAAAATGTCGTTATGGATGGTCGTGATATTGGCTATCATGTTTTACCAAATGCAACATTTAAATTTTTTCTTACCGCGGATGTATCAACCCGCGCCCAACGCCGTTATAATGAGAATAAGAAAAGGAACATCCACAGCTCTTTGGCGGATTTGAAAGAAGAAATCGTCGCGCGCGACCATTTCGATTCTAATCGTAAACACAGTCCCCTAAGACCTGCGGATGACGCGATTATCGTCGATACATCGAATATGAGTATAGATGAAGTGATTGAAACCATCAAAGCAAAAGTTAGAGAGGATGAAACATTATGGAAACAAAATTCGCAAAAGTAGAACCAGGAAACACCATCACAGGTGTGGTTGATGAGGTCAAACCGAATGAGGTGATTGTACATATTGATTATGCTTATTCAGGACGTATTTACTTAAACGAATTAACCAAAAAGCCAGTTGAATCATGTGAAGACGTGGTTAAAGTAGGCGATAAAATCGAGGTTGTTGTTAAGAAGGTTGATGATGATAAAGGGTTTGTGTGGTTATCACGTATTCCGATTGAGGAAAAACAAGCGTTTGAAAATCTTCAAAACTACTTTGACCAAGATACAACATTTGAAGCAAAAGTTGTAAAAACAACGAAAGGTGGACTCATTTTAACGGCGGAAGGATATGACCGTTTATTTATGCCTTTAAGTGAGATTTCAGTAGAGTTTGTTTCAAATTTAGATGTTTATGTAAACCAAACATTGCCTGTGCGCGTTATTGAAATTAAGCGCAACCGTGTTGTTGTTTCACACAAACAAGTTATGCGTGAACAAATTAAAGAAGAGAAAAAAGCTGAACTTGAAGACATTACCGTAGGGGATGTCATTGAAGGTAAGGTTACTAAAATATTGCCATATGGTGCGTTTGTGCGCTTTGGGCAAGTTGAAGGGCTATTACATATTTCGGAGATTTCGCATCACAATGTTAAAAAAGTTGAAGATGTGTTAAAAGAAGGCGAAAAAGTTAAAGTCAAAGTTATTGATGCGAAAAAAGACAAACGCTCGTTATCAATGAAAGCTTTAGAAAAAACACCATGGGAAAAATTTGCAGCGGATCACAAAGTCGGTGAGGAAATTACTGGTAAAGTGGTTAAAAAAATGCAGTTTGGCATGCTTTTAGAAGTTGAAGAAGATGTTGTCGGGATGATCAATAAGTTTGATTACTCTTGGAATCCACGTGTGAACTTAGCAGGTGAAGTTCAAGTCGGTGAAGAACTTGAAGTTAAGATTCTTAACATCGATGTTAAGAATCTTAACTTCAAGTTCTTCACCGACTTGAACTTCA
>SKIY01000059.1 GCA_007116205.1 Candidatus Izemoplasma sp.
CTTAGTGGTTTTTGTATTTTATCTTCGATAAACACAACAATCTCTTGAATAATGTTTTGATCGTGATTCGACATTTTACTTTCTATATACGCAATCACCTTATCGACAAAATAATCAATCGTAAATGTTTCTTGTTCCTTACCATTCGCCGTTTCATATGTAGTAATTTTTAAAAACCCTTTTTCCATTAACGATTCTAAAATCGCCGTCGTTTCTCGTGGGGTTTTTGATAACCATTTAGAAAATTTAGCAGGTTTTATAATACCTTGTTTTTCCATAAGTAAATGATGTAATTTAATTAAAGCAACCGCTTCACTTTCATCTAAATTACATTTGTGATAATACATCATAACGAGTTTAGAAAAATCTAAAATGCCTTCATCAATAAGTATTTTAAAAACCTGTTTCATCTAATCATCCCTTAAAATTTAATACTTTTTTTGGCCAGCTTTTTAAGCGCAATCTCCGCTGCATGTTGCTCTGCTTCTTTTTTACTATGACCTTCACCTTCACCCATTAAAATATCATCCATATAAACACGAATAACAAATACTTTATTATGCGATGGTCCCTCTTCTGAAACCAATCGATATTCTAAAGAGCGTTTATCAGATTGTACAAGTTCTTGTAAATGTGACTTAAAATCTGTGAAGTCGTTTGTGCGGTCTTCTTCGATAAGTGGAAATACAACTTTCTCAGCTATTTTATAAACTTCTTTATATCCCTTATCCAAAAAGACCGCACCAACAAAGGCTTCAAACGCGTCTGCTAACAGCGCTGAACGCTGTCGACCGCCCGTTTTTTCTTCACCGTGACCAAGTAGCAAATACTCTCCTAAATTACATAATTTAGCGTAATCTACCAACGCACTTTCACAGACATAACGCGCACGTCGTTTCGTAAGTTCACCCTCGCGATACTCTTTGTGGGTTTCATACAAGTAGGTCCCAACAATTAAATCTAACACGGCATCACCTACAAACTCCAAACGCTCATTCGATTCTTTTTGGTGTTCATTCGCATATGATGAATGTGTTAAAGATGTTTCTAAAAGCTTTAAATCATTAAACTCAATATCAAAAAACTCAGTTAACTTATGCATTTTAATTCCCCTCTTTTTCCAATACTTCTGATACTTTTTTAATCACATCTTGGCGCACCACATTTGAGGCTTGGCGGATCCCATTATAAAACCCAACAGCTTTAGATGACCCTTGTGCTTTAATAACAACGCCTTTTAATCCGTAAATCATTGCCCCACCAATTTCTTCCGGTGCTAAACGCTTTTTAAACCGTTTTAAGTTCTTCACAGATAACAGCAATCCAATTTTACCTAAAACGCCTCTTTTCAACTCTTCTTTTAACATTGCACCAATTCCTTTAGCTGTTCCTTCTAAAGTCTTCATAACAATGTTCGCCGTAAATCCATCACTAATCAAAATATCACACGGTGGATTTAAGACAACTTTCGGTTCAACATTACCCGCAAAATGAATCGCTTCATTGGCTTTAAACAGTTCAAAAACTTCCTTATCGAGTTGCCTTCCCTTACCATCTTCAGTTCCAATATTGATTAACCCGACTTTCGGTTTATCAATATTTAATATTTCTTTCGCGTAAATCGTTGCAAAATGTGCTTGTTGTAACATAAACTCTGGACGAATTTCAAGATTCCCACCCGTATCTAACAAGACAACCGGTTTCCCTGAAACCGATGGAATCACAGGCGCAATTGCAGTCCGTTTCATCTGTTTCATACGTCCAACTAAAATATGTGCTCCGGCAATTAAAGCCTGCGTTGCACCACTAGAAACAATCGCATCAGTATCCCCACTTCTAACACTTGATAATGCCATTGCCATAGAACTTTTACGGTTATTTCGGATGGCTGATATCGGATCTTTTTCTCCCATATCAATAGTTCCCTCAGACTCGACAATAGTAATACGTGTATGGTTCGTCAAATACTTATTAATTTCAGATGGGTCACCATAAAGCACTATTTCAATATCATCTATTTTTGAAATCGCTAGCATCGCACCTTCAACTTGTTCTTTAGGGGCATAATCTCCACCCATAGCATCGACTGCAATCTTAATCACAAAAAATCACCTCTATTATTATTAGATTATTATAACTATTATACACTATTCATTTGCTTTCAAAAAGGTAAAAGCTGAAATCTCCATCTCGCGTTTAACAATCTTCATTAGTTTTTGATACGCACCACGTTTTTCATACTCAGAAACAACTTCTTCAGCAACATTTTTTAACGCTTGTAAAAGCGCAACATCTGCCATTTCAAAAAACGTATTTATATCGATTTTACCACTTTGTAAAGTACCACCTAAATCTCCGAACCCACGAAGCTGTAAATCAAGCTCACTTAACTCAAAACCATCATAAACCGTTTCTAAGACCGCTAAACGCGAAGATTCTTCAGCCTTACCCTCGGTCACCATCAAACATTGAGCCGGCTGATCAGAACGTCCAACACGACCCCGTAATTGATGTAACTGCGCATACCCAAACCGTTGTGCATGATAAATAATCATAAGCGTCGCATTCGGAATATCAATACCAACTTCAATCACTGTTGTTGAGACCAAAATATCTATTTTCCCTTGCTTAAACGCCAATAAAACCGCTTGTTTTTCTTGACTATCGAGTTGTGCATGCAACAACCCAACACGACAATCTTTATAGCGCTTTTTAATCACATCATAAAGCGTCGTAACGCCAAACAAATGCATCGATTCATTGGTATCTATTGTTGGTGCTACAACATATATTTGTTCATTTTTAGCTAATGTTGATCGCATTGCATTACGAATGATTTCTTTATCTTTCGCAGTAATAATCTTCGTTTTCACTTTAAGTCGAACGCCGGGCTTACTTTTTAAAGTACTAATAGACATATCCCCATAAAGCGTCATCGCTAGCGTTCTTGGAATCGGTGTTGCACTTAAATACAGTACATCTACCGCTTCGCCTTTTGCACTTAACTGCTGGCGCTGATTCACTCCGAAACGGTGCTGCTCATCAGTAATAACCAACCCCAAATCATCATACTTAACCGCATCAGAAAACAAACTATGCGTACCAACAATGCCATCAATTTCTTTAGACTTCAATCCTTCATGAATCCTTTTTTTATCCTGTACCGACATAGAGCCAGTTAACAACGCAATCGTATAGCCACGGCCAGATAAATACTTTTCACACGTCTCAAAATGCTGTTGCGCCAATATCTCTGTTGGGGCTAAAAACGCAACCTGTTGATGCGCACTCATCGTTGCAAGCATCGCAAACAAAGCAACAATCGTCTTTCCACTACCCGTATCTCCTTGCAACATCCGAGACATCACCGTATCACGCGAAAAATCATTTAAAATGTCATTCATTGCACGTTCTTGATCAGTCGTTAACGTAAAAGGTAAATCGTAAATAAACGATCGCAAGACCGCTTTTTTATACGCTTTAACAACTTTTTTCTGTGCAATATGCTGACGTTTTCTCCAGGCAACCTTAATCAAATATCTTAGCACAGCTTCATATCTAAACCGTTTTAACGTTGCCTTTAAAACACTTAAATCATGAGGCTCGTGAAGCGCTCGAATATAAACATTCCTAGGTAACAAATCATATTCTTTAACAAACTTTTCAGGATAAATTTCTACAAAAGCAGGCAGTGATTCAAACGCTTGTTTTACAATCTTTAAAAACGCTTTATCCGTAACACCATCAATCCGGTAGACAGGATAAATACCTTCTTTAAAATTATCTGCTAAAAGCACGCGTTGGGCTTGAATTTCACTATTTTTTCGCTTTCCGTAAATAACAACTTTCGGTTTTTGCATCAGCATTTTCATTAAAAATCTTTGATTATATAATTTCACTAAAAAAGTTGCATCATTAACCTTGACACGAAAAGAAATAATCTGCATATTTCTTTTAACATACGCAATTTTCGGATGGCTAATAACCTCAGCTAGCACATATCCATACCGCGCTTTAATACCATCTATATCATCCAAAAATTGTTCATCATAACGCACCGGATAGCGTTCAACAACCTGTTCAAAAGTGAAAAGGTCTGCAGCTTCTAACGCTTCTGCAGTTTTTTTACCGACACCTTTTAACGTCATTAATTCATTCAAGTCAAATCACCCATCTTTCAAGGTAACTTTATTATAGCATGTTACCGGCTGTGCCTGATTGTTAAAATTACGATAAATAGTAACATAATCGCTATGAATCGCGTATAATATAATAAAGGAGCCGTGATACTATGAAAATAGCATTAATTGCCCACGATAAAAAGAAAAAAGCAATACTACGTTTTTGTAAGGAACATGTTGAAATATTAAGTAAACACGACCTATACGCAACCGGAACAACCGGCACCATAATTAGCCGTGAAACCAATCTATCCATTCACTGTTTTAAGTCTGGTCCACTTGGTGGCGACCAAGAAATTGGTGCGCGTGTTGCCAATGGTGAAATAGACATGATTATATTTTTCCGCGATCCCTTAACAGCACAGCCTCACGAACCAGATGTGAGCGCCTTATTTCGATTAAGTGACGTTTATGAAATACCGCTCGCTTCTAACCCTAGTACCGCCGCATTATTATTTGAATCTCTAAAATAAAAGCTCGAACCCTATTTTACTGGGTTCGAGCTTATTTTTTATTCAACAGCTAATAAATACGCATATATGTCTTGATTACCATCGACCGTTTCAATCTCAATATCAGGATAAGTAGTTTCAATGTAGTTAACCAATTTATCAACTTCATCCTTATCAACATCTTTACCGTACATGATTGTGATAATTTCACTTTCATCATCTAAAAGATTATCTGTTAACGATTGAACCGTTTCAAAGCGATTCGATTTAGACGCAACAATTTTACCGTTTTCAATACCTAAATAATCATCTTTTTTAATATCTAATCCGTTAATCTTAGTATCGCGTACTGCATACGTCACTTCACCTGATTTAACGTGTTCAATCAGTTCATTCATTTCCTCAATCGTATCTTCTATATCTTGATTTGCATCAAACATCGTTAACGAAGCATACCCCTGCGGAATAGTTTTAGCAGGTAAAACAATAACGTTTTTATCTTCAATGTTTTTTGCGGCGTGTTCTGCGCTTAAGAAAACATTTTTATTATTCGGAATAATTAAAATGTTATCCGCATTTACACCCTTAACAGCATCAATAAAATCTTGCGTTGAAGGATTCATTGTTTGTCCACCATCAATAACATGATTGACACCCATTTCTTCAAACATCGCTCTTAACCCTGATCCATTAACGACCGTAATAATCCCATATTTCTTTTTCGTTTCTACACGGAAATCATGACCATGATCATGACCACAAGCATGCCCTGCGTCATCTTCACTACCCTCAGCAGAGTGTAAAAGCGTTTCCGTATGTTGCATCGTCATATTCTCAATTTTCAAATTGGCAAACTCACCATAAATTTGTCCAATATTCAGCGCATCACCTGGTTTTTCGGTATGTACGTGTACTTTACAAATTTCTTCATCGGCAACAACAACAATTGAATCTCCTAGACGACCAAGTTGCTTAACAAGTTTATCTTTACTAAATTTCTTATCTTGATCAAGTTGAATAATAAACTCAGTACAGTATCCAAACTCAGTTACTTCAGTTTCAAACGCTCTACCTTGTTTTTTATCTTTACGCGATGGTTTTGCTTCATCATAAAACTTACCTTCTAAAGCATCTAACATACCTTCAATAATAACAATTAACCCAGCACCACCAGAATCGACGACACCTGATTCTTTAAGCACAGGTAAAAGGTCTGGTGTTCTTTTTAAAGAAGCATGCGCTTCTTTTAAATAAATTTTCATAATATCGATGATATCGCTATCTTCTTTAGCCGTTTTTTCAGCTTCATCAACCGCTTCACGCGCGACGGTTAAAATCGTCCCCTCAACAGGGTTAATAACTGCTCCATATGCTTGTTCGACACCATATTTTAATCCGTTAACAAACTGTACAGAATTTGCAGTTGATAAATCTTTAAATGCTTTCGCAAATCCACTAAACAACTGTGATAAAATGACACCAGAGTTTCCACGTGCCCCCATTAGTAAGCCTCTAGATAACGCTTTACCAATTTTTTCAACACTTTCATCTTCAAAGCTTTCAATACTTGATACACCCGACATCATTGTCGATTGCATATTGCTCCCTGTGTCACCATCCGGGACAGGAAATACGTTGAGATCATTTATCATTTGATGATTATTTTTCAGTTTGATGGATCCGTTTTTTATGATGATTTTTAGTAGATTACCATCAATTACTTTTGGACTCATAAGTAGGCCTCCATATATATTTAAATAAGATTTAAATCGCACACAATCTTTGTAAAAAATCTCGATAGTTTCACTATCAAAAGACTTAATTTATTCTATCATAAGTCTATTTTAAAAGCAACAAATAAAGGTTTCTATGCATTTTAAGAACTTTTTTAAATATATACTTGCATTTAATAGTCAATATGATATAATTATTTAGGTTTAGTCACAAACGATTTTGAACGGAGGCTATATTATGGCAAAAGAATGTTATATCACAGGAAAAAAGAACTTATCAGGTAACAAACGTTCGTATGCATTGAACACTTCAAAACGCAAATGGAAAGCGAACCTTCAAAAAATTAAAATCATTGAAAACGGCGAAACAAAAACTGTTTTCGTATCTGCACGCGCGCTCAAAAAGAATAATTTGACTCGTGCATAAAACGATGTACTATGCGAGCCGATAGTATCGGCTTTTTTTATGGCATAAATGTATAGATAAACTCTCCCTCTTTTTTTTGATAAAAAAACACTTGTAGAAGTGTTTTTTTATTTTATTCACGCGATTCTACAACCAATAATAACCCTTCCTCAAACGACACACTGCCACTACCAGCATTCGAAACGCATAAAGGATCATCAACCGCTAAATCATAAGATTTTAGCTCGTAACTAAACCCTTGTAATGATAAATCTAAAACATCTTCTAAGGCAAAAAACGAAATAATTCCATAGCGATTATCAATCGTATACTGTCCTGGATTCAATATATACATTTTAGTATGGTCACTCAATAACACAATTGGACCAAGTTTTAATAAATTCACATTGGCAAACGTATGATCAAATCGCTTCCCCATACCACCATAAATCAATATTTCTTCTGGATTGTGCTTCAACGCCTCACTGACCGCCAAATACGAATCTGTAAAATCTTTACGCGCTGGAAAAGTTAAAACTTTTTTAGCGTGTTTTTTAATATACGCCGTTTCTGAATCCGTCGTCGAGTCAAAGTCCCCCAATGCTAGATCCAATGAAACCCCTGATTGTAAAGCATAGTAAGCACCTTTATCACAGCCAATATAATAACAATCTTTTCGCTTGGATTTATCAGCGTCCTCAATAGTATAAGCATCCGTTGGACTAACAAATATCTTTACAATCATGACCGTAATAATCCCATTTGATAATCACGATTTTTTGCTTTAAATATATACGACCCAGCAACCAAAACATCCGCGCCTGCAGCCACACACAGCTTCGCCGTCTTTTCATTGATGCCTCCGTCCACAACAATATCAAACTGATAATCATGTTGCTTTCTTAACCGGCTTAACTCAGCAATCTTATCTAAACTTTCCGGCATAAACGCTTGACCACCGAATCCTGGTTCAACACTCATCACTAACACCAAATCTAACTGTGCTAAAAACGGTTCGATGCTTTTTACAGGGGTTGCAGGTTTTATCGATATCCCTGCTTTTACTTTCTTCTTTTGCAAAGCCGTTATTAACGCCAAAGGATCAACAACCGTTTCAACATGGAACGTAATCTGATCACTCCCTGCATCAATAAAAGCATCAATATATTTTTCTGGTTCTGAGATCATCAAATGGGTATCAAACACTTGTTTTGTATGCTTTCTAAGCGCCTTAACAACCAACGGACCGATAGAAATATTCGGAACAAAATGTCCATCCATCACATCAATATGTAGCCACTCAGCACGCGCTACAGTCTTAACATCTTCACTAAGCTTACTAAAATCTGCAGATAAAATTGACGGTGCCAACTTCATAAAATCACTTCTTTCGATAGATTTTTTTCTGTGCTTTTATTTCTTCATGGATTAATTTATAATTCTCATACCGTTGCGGTAAAATCGCACCGGATTCAACCGCCTTTTTAACGCTACAACCCGGTTCATTTATATGTAAACACATACGAAACTTACACGTCTCAGATAGCACCGAAAAATCAGGATAACAATGCAATAAATCTTCCACTTCCATATCGTAAAAATCCAATTTAGAAAACCCAGGCGTATCCGCTACTAACCCGCCGTGAACCTCTAATAACTCCGTATGTCTAGTCGTATGTTTACCGCGTCCTAATGCTTTTGATATCTCGCCAGTCTTAATCGATAGATTAACATCTATTGCATTTAACAAACTGCTTTTTCCACTGCCCGTTTGCCCTGCAAAAACACTCACCTTATCGACTAATAATGCCTTCATAATCTCGAGAGACTTTGCTTGATGAACACTCGTAAAATACACCTGATAAAACTGCGCATAATACTGCATCGTTTGTTTCAGTTCTTCTAATGCGGATTCACTCATCAAATCAATTTTTGTGACAATAATAACCGGTGTAATATTTTCATGTTCTACCAACGTCAAAAATCGGTCTAACAAGAAAAAACTAAACGCTGGCGATTTTGCTGAATGAATCAAAATCGCTTGATCAACATTCGCAATTGGCGGTCTAATCAACGCATTCACACGTTCATCTACCGCTACAATACTATTGTCATCATAGGTCACAATATCCCCTACTTTTGGGTCAATCTCTTGATGCCGAAAAACACCAAGTGGTTTAACCACTGAGTTTTTCCCCTGTTCATCTTTAACAGTATATTGTCCACCAATCAATTTTATAATCCGACCCTTTTTCATAAAGCACTCCTAAACCTGATAAATTTTCAACGCTTCCTGCAAGCTTCTTTGTTTGACCATTACCTTTGCATGGGTTGTTCCTATCAATGATACCACACCAAACAAAAACCCAGCAAACAATATGTCAATCATTCCAATACCAAGTGGAAAATAAACACCAAACATATCCACCATCATTGTTGTGATCACACCAAAACTAACAAAAACAATCGGGAGCATTAATATAAACACTAATATATTAATTTTGACATATCCCCCTAATAAAACTTTAGAAATTTCACGATTATCAAACCCTAAAACCTTAAACAACGATAACTCATAATACTTCGCCTCAACCGTTAAAATACTCAGTAAATAAATA
>SKIY01000014.1 GCA_007116205.1 Candidatus Izemoplasma sp.
ACCAATTTACTTTAATTAGCGCTTGATTCTCATCACTTAAGCAATTAAAATCTCATGTCTCTGACATGGGATTATTTTAAATGTTGTGTTGAATTACCTATTTTAATACAATCACGCATGCTTATGTTCATTTTATGCACCCTTAGATAAAGTTGCGCACCCTTTCTTTTTCTATACTTATGGGTATCATAATCTTCTGTTTAAATACCGTACCATCAGCTAAATAGATTGAATTGGTATACGTTTATAGATGTAGCATATTTCTTATTCTACTCATGATTTTTTTAAGCGTTATGACCATAACACTCTTTTTTATATTTTATATTAAGGGAGCTTTGCCTAGCCTTTTGTGCAAATTCTACCTTATGAGTCTATCGCATTGTGCTATGCTATCCTTGTACATCAAAAAAGGAAGCTAATTATAATATAAATTAACTTCCTTTTTTTAACTATGGTGTTGTAATTAACAAGATCTCTTTCTCATTTCCAAAAAGATAATCCATAATGCAAATGTTATGGCTAAAAATCCACCTTTCATTATATCAATTATCGTTAGATAAAAAGAAATATCAGTATTAGCATTTTTTTCTATGTCACTTGGAATGATCACAACTAAAACTGAAAAAATAGATAATAATCCTAGTAATAGTTGTATTATACTATAAGACTTTTTACTTAAATTCATGCTTTTCTCTCCCTAATTCATCAAAAGTATATTTGTACCTCATTGACATTATCATATCACTTTTTATAAAAATTGGAACAACTACCGATATGTTTATGCAAATACGCTATTTTTTTTAAAGTTGCAAAAATCGTGTGAAACGAAGGCAAATCGTGTAAGAGTCATTCTGTTTGATATTGATACTTCTATTTTGAGAACCTTTAAAATCAATATTGAGCTATTAGTGAAACCGAATATAGGAAGAAATCGTCCTTTCTGCATAAAAAAAGCCTGATACGATGTGTATCAAACCTATGCTTCATATATGGAGCGGGTGATGGGAATCGAACCCACACAGTCAGCTTGGAAGGCTGAAGTTCTACCATTAAACTACACCCGCAAAAGAGTCTAAAAGTATAATACCACAACTTAATACATAGGTCAACCAAAACCGCTAAAAGCACAAGCGTAATAAAAAAACTGTGTTAACCACAGTTTGTTTTCTTATGGAGCGGGTGATGGGAATCGAACCCACACAGTCAGCTTGGAAGGCTGAAGTTCTACCATTAAACTACACCCGCGTTGTTTCAAGCGTTGTTATAATAGCATGAAACAAAGTTAAAAGTCAATACCTTTGGATCGGTTTTTCAAAGTTTTTTAATTGCACGTAATTTAGCACTGTGTGCTCTATTGTTACGGGTACATTCTTCATCACTAGGACGCACAATCCCTTTGTGTACGAGTGCAAAATCAGGGGTTACAGTCGGCATCGTTACAATTTCAATAGGATGATCAATCGATGTTGCTTCTTTAAAAATATGTTTTGCGATACGGTCTTCTAGTGAGTGAAAACTAATGACCGCGATACGCCCATCTTTTTTTAATAACGTCAGTGCATCTTGAAGTGCATCCTCAAAAACACGTAACTCATCATTTACCGCAATCCTTAAAGCTTGAAATGTTTTTTTAGCAGGATGCCCTTTTTTACTTAAAACTTTTTGCGGTAGCGCCCGTTTTATAATATCAACAAGCTCAAATGTTGTCTCAATAGATTTCACTGCACGTGCTTGCACAATCGCTTTCGCAATACGTGGTGCCATCGTTTCATCCGCATAACGATAAAGCAACATTTTAATATCACGTTCATCATAAGTATTAACAATGCCCTTTGCGGTTAGGCTGCGCGTTTGATCCATCCGCATATCAAGCGGTGCTTCGTGGTTGTAACTGAATCCTCTTGAAGGATCGTCAAAATGGTAACTAGAGACACCTAAGTCAAAAAGAATACCATCAACTTTCGTGATATTCAATGCTTTTAAGCGTGCGATGATATTCACAAAATTATCACGAATAATTGTCAATTTCGCTATATATGGTTTCAAGCGTTCCGTTGCTTGCGCTATGGCATAATCATCTTGGTCAAAAGCATAAAGATGTCCGTTTTTTAACCGCGACAAAATTGCTTCACTATGACCGCCACCACCAAGTGTGCAATCAATGTAAACACCATCTTCTTTAATATTTAACGCTTCAATCGCTTCATTTAATAAAACAGGAATATGTTCCAAGGCACAAAACCTCCTTATAAAAGAAAAACGCTGTTATCAGCGCTTCTTTTTGACGCTATTCAGCATCGATGTCTTCTTCTTTTGGTTCGATTACGGTACGTCCGTCATAATGTCCACATTCTTTACATACGCGGTGAGATAGTTTCATTTCTCCACAGTTTGGACAAACAATCATTCCCGGTACACTAATCTTAAAATGGGTACGACGTTTACGTTTACGCGTTTTCGAAGTCCGTCTTTGAGGTACTGCCATACGTGTTGCCTCCTATCGTTTGTATTTCTCTAAGTCCTTGAAGGCAGGATTAATTTTCTTGCCAGATGATGCCTTTTTAGGGTTTTCATACTTTGCGTTTGGACTTACAACACGCAAAGGTTTTTCCAAATATATATTAGACCATATAATTGGCAATAAGTCAACTGTTATTCCATCAACTTGACGATATTCATCATGTTCATCTTCTGAGAAAGTTTCTGTCACGGTAAAATCTAAAGGCACTTCAACCGGCTTAAGCGTAATCGCACATGCAATCGTTAACGTCGTTTGAATATGTAAATGAAAATGATAATACATCATATCCTCTACTTCGAAGGTCCCTTGAACGCGAACAGGTGAAATCGCTAAAAAGTCACTTCCAGGTTCAATTAACTCACTGTAATCTAACGTTTCATCAAAACTGTTTTCTTGGTATTGTTTTTTACGCAATTCAGATAGTGTCCACTTCATAAATCATCACTCCTTGCTGTGCTTAAATTATAAGTTTAATTCCTTATAAAGTCAAATATGATGGTATAATGAAAACAAGATTTAGGAGTGATAAAATGAATATTGCAGGTATTGTTGTAGAATACAATCCTTTCCACTATGGGCACTTACATCATATTAAAGAAACAAAGCGCATTACAAATGCAGATGTGTTAATCGCAGTGATGAGTGGTCATGTTTTACAGCGTGGTGAATTTAGTGTGGTCAATAAATTTTCACGAACCGAGTGGGCATTAAAAGCAGGCGTAGACTTAGTCATCGAACTGCCTGGTGTATTCAGTCTTCAAAGCGCTGATTTGTTTGCATACACCAGTGTTGCTTTGCTGCACAAACTCGGGGTCAGTGACATTTGTTTCGGGAGTGAATCTGGCGATATTTTGCCTTTAGAAAAAATTGCAAATACCCTAGAATCTGATGCCTACAAAAAACAATTAAAAACCTATTTAAACCAAGGGAAGAGCTACCCCACAAGTAGTGATTTGGCTTTAAAAGCGATCAGTGATGTGCGTGAATACCACAAACCAAACAACATTTTAGGCATTCAATATATAAAAGCCATTCAAAAGCTTAAAAGCCCGATGAAAGTCCATACCATTAAGCGCATTGAAACCAATTACTATGACACGGTAAATACAGAAACAAACATTCAAAGCGCTACCGCGATTAGACAACTGCATCAAACCAATCAAACGTATAAAAACTACGTACCAAAATACGTCTATGAAACCCTAAAGAAAACACCCCCAATGCAACAGGATGCTTTCTTTCCCTATATCGCTTATAGTCTTGCCCGTTATAAAGCAAATGAACTCAACGGCATATTCGGTTTTACCGAAGGCCTCGAGCACTTATTTTTAAAGCACTTTCAAGCAAAAAACTACGAAACGCTGGTTGAGCAACTTACCAGTGCACGCTATACAAACGCTAAAATAAAACGCAATTTAATACACATGTTAATCGGCACCCGAAAAGAAGATATATCAACATTTGAACCTCCTTATATACGGGTACTAGGGATGACAAAAAGCGGTCAAAATTACCTTAACACAATAAAAAAAGATATTGAAATTCCACTCATTACTAAAATTGAAAAAGAAAAACATTTATATTTACAATACGAACTTACTATTACTAAAATATACGATTTAGTCACCCAACAAAATACTTTCAAAAAGGAATTTAACCCCGTCATAATACTTTAGTGTTTCATTTGCAGTTATAACAACCCTATACTATAATAACCTAGGGTGATATTATGGACAAAATACAAGAAATTAAAGAAAAAATTAGCACAATAACCGATCCATCTTCAGAAAAAACTTTAGCAGAAACACAAGGTATAAAACACGTTGCTTTAGACAACGATAAAAATACAGTTAATCTCGTGATTGGACTGAAAGAAGTCGACGACAAAACCAAACAAGTCGTGACGCGTTCACTTGCTAAAATTATTAAAATAGATTTGAAATACACTGGCTTAAAAATTGATTTTCAACTCTTAAAACTCGATGACAGCATTCTCTCAAAAACAAGAGAAGTTAAGTATATAGGTATCGCCAGTGGTAAAGGTGGCGTAGGAAAATCTACTGTTGCCGCAAATTTAGCCTTGGCTTTAACGCGACTCGGTAAAAAAGTTGGACTTATTGATGCGGATGTATACGGCAGTAGTATCCCAACCATTTTTGATATGAAAATACAGCTCCCCAAAGCAAACGCTGATGAAAAAATTATTCCCTTTATTAAAGAAGGCATAGAAATCATTTCTACAGAATTTTTCTTACGTGATGAAAAACCATTGATGTGGCGCGGACCTATGCTTGGAAAAATGCTTAACCACTTCTTCTACGATATTGCTTGGGACGAAGCAATCGAATATATGATCGTTGACTTACCACCAGGCACAGGTGATGTGGCGATGGATATTCAAAAACTCATTCCACAATCACAAATGCTAATTATCACAACCCCACATCCTAGTGCTTCACATGTTGCTATTAAAGCAGGTTATGCTGCAAAAGAACTCAAACATGAACTATTGGGCGTTGTAGAAAATATGAGCCACCTCATGCATAAAGATGAACGTATTAATATCTTTGGCGAAGGCGGCGGTAAACGCGTTGCTGACAAACTCGAAACCGATCTCATCGCACAGATCCCAATCGGGCAACCAAAAAGCGGCCACCATAGTCTTTTCGATGTTCATGAAGAAATCGGAATAAACTATCTTGGTCTCGCAAACAAACTTATTAAAAGCATGTAACAAAAACAACATACCAGCACATTGCTGATATGTTGTTTTTTTATGCCTCCATCGCCGCTAAATCATCTTTCGGAATCTTTCTTTTTAAATCACGCATCTCATAGCGATAAACAAGGTATGATAATGACCCCGCAATAACATCCGCAACTAAGAAAGTTAACCATATCCCGGCAATACCATCATCAAAATAACGTTGCATCAGCCATGTTAGAAGAAAGACCAAAGGAATAAACAATATGAACTGTCGCGAAAGCGCAACTAAGAACGCGCGAACAGGATACCCCATCGCTTGATAAATACTTGAAAGTACCACCTGAAATCCGATCATCGTAAATCCAACAGAAATAATCCTGAATGCCTTAGCCCCTTCTTTAATAAAAAACATATCTCCATCGCGACTAAACAAAACAAACAATATTTCAGCAAAAATCAACGTAATAACAAAAATAGCTACAAAATATATAAATATTAACCGTACCCCATAGGAAATAACTTCATACAATCTACGATGGAATTTAGCCCCAAAATTAAACCCAACAATTGGAATTAATCCTTGCACCAATCCAAATCCTGGTAGTAATAAAAACATAATCATACGGTTAATAACGCCATATATCGATATATATATACCCGGACTAACCCCAGATAAAGCGGCATAATAATTAATCAAATTATTAATTATAATGACCAACACAGCCCCAAGCGTATTCCGAACAAATGTCGGTGCCCCAATAGCTGCAATCTCACGGGTCATTTTAAAATCAAATTTATGGATGGTTCTCAACTTAATATTAAGCGCTGAACGCTTAGAAATTGCTTCGCGGAAAACATAAATAAATGACATTGACTTAGCAATCAAAGTAGCTAACGCAGCCCCGCGAACACCCATTCCAAAGCCCCAATCAAAAATAAAAATAGGATCGAGTGCAATGTTCACTAAAGCACCGATTAAAAGTGAAATCATCGCTACATTTGCACGTCCCTCAGCACGCGTTAAATTATTCAACACAATCGCACTAGAGAAAGGAACTAACCCAATTAAGACAAATACAATATACTCCTTCGCGTAATCAAAGTTTTCACCTACCGTTGCTCCAAAGAAAATCAACAAATCATCGACAAAAACAAGACTTAATATTGTAATCAAAACAGACACAATAACATTTAAAAGCAGTGCGGTATTTACCACCCGCGTCATCGAATCTTCATCACCACGTCCATAGGCCCGAGAGAAAACAGATGCACTCCCAATCCCTATCATTAAGCCAATCGCCATAACAATCATTTGAATAGGGAAAACGATAGCTAAAGCCCCAATTGCAATCTCTCCTGCGCCACGCGCAACAAAAATCGTATCTACGAGATTATATAAGGCATTCGCCATCATCGCAATCGTTGCAGGAATGGCAAGTTTTATCAATAACTTCTTTACATCCATACCACCTAGCATGGCACTGCGTTCCTTATTCATGGTATCACTCCATCCAAAATTTATTATATCATTTTTTTGGACAATCTAGGCAGTAATCTCAACGCTATTTAAAAAACTTTTTTTATGCTTTAAAAACCGGTTATGATAACTCAATGCTTCTTTATAACGCGCATTTTCACTTACAATAGCCATTAACTTATTCGTGTAGGCTTCCATCCGCTTTACATCAAAAGATTTCACCGCTAGCGGATACGCAACATCTTTAATATACTGTTTTTCTTCATCTGCTTCAGTGATATTTAATAGCGTATAATCAACAAATTCTTGCAACGCATATGCTTTTGCATCCGGGTTTTCAAACAACGCTCGGACCTTCAACAAACTACCCGTATCTTCACAGCCATGACTAAGTAATAATAAAGCATTTCTATAAGAATATACATCGCGGGTATTATAAATGAATTTTGATAAATACGTTTGCCAGTCCAACACAATCTTACCTTCAATAGCTAATAACGCTTTTACATGCGCATGCTTTGCTGCTAGACGATGCGGTATATTTACTTCATGACAATCGTTCAAATACCGCTTTGCACTCATTGATCCACACGCACTTAATGTTAAATACGCAGTTAGTTGAAGATCTGCTTTACGCATAACACTATTTTCATGTTGCATAAGCTCTAACGCTTTACGGAAACTCAAATCCGCCTCAACACAACACCCAAAGCGCCCATATACCCGTCCCATTAAACTATGCTTTAAAACTTCTACATAGGGCATAAAAAAATTAAACATCGACAACGTCCTAAGTGCCGTTAACGCTTTATCATAAGCACCCAGTTGATCTAGCAAATACGCAGACACCAACAAGTAAAACTGTAACAAATCATCCTCCATACTCATCACACGCAGCTCAAGATCATTCATCAAGCGTTCAGCTTCAACACGCTGATTATTCACAACATGGCTCATCAAACTATACACTTCAATAAGCACATGATGATGGGTATTATTAATCGCTTCTTCGAGATTTAATAAAGCATCAAAATCTTCATAAAAAAAGTACTTTAAACAAAGAACCAACAATTGATTTCCCTGACTTTTTGGCATTAAGCCCTCGACATCAATATCTAACCGCTCCGATAACTTCTTCACCACTTGCGCACTAGGTACCATTTTATTGTTCTCAACTTTCGACAAATAACTAATACTACATACCCCTTTAGCAACCAGGGCTTGTGTGTCATTAACTTCAAGCCGTTTTTTCTTAATAGCATCCCCAATTAACGCATAATCTAAATACTGTTCTTCTTTTTGTTTCTGCGCGATTTTAGCGCTTACACTTTGTAAATTCATATCTACTCCTTTAAATTAATTAACGTTTGTCTTACATTCTAAATGATTACAAACAAAATAAAAAAGAGGCTTTTGATAAATGCCTCTTAAATTGAAACCATTTCATATTGTATGATATTAAAACAGAATGTCAATGCTTACTTATAATTTTATACATTTTTTATAAACAAGCGTTAAATATTTGGATACCTACAAATATCTTTAAGTGCACAGTTTTCACATTTAGGACGTTTTGCTGTACAGTGATATCTGCCAAAAAAAATCATCTGATGATGAGTTCTTGACCATAAATTTTTAGGAATTTTACGCATTAATTTTTCTTCTACCTTTAAGACACTATCGTTATTGTACGCCAACTTTAAACGTTTAGACACCCGTTCTACATGTGTATCAACGGCGATCCTAGGGACATCATACCAAACACTTAAAACCACATTCGCAGTCTTTCTTCCAACCCCTGGTAAGGACTCTAGATTGATTTGGCTAGAAGGTACCTGTCCGTTAAAATGTTCTTTAATACGAATACATGCATTTTGAATGTTTTTCGCCTTATTTTTATATAAACCGATTTTTCGCAAATCTTTTTCTAAAACACCGATTGGCACATCAATATAATCATCAAGTGTTCGATACTTACTAAAAAGCTCCTTTGTTAATTTATTCACAGATATATCGGTAGTTTGCGCACTTAACATCACCGCGATTAAAAGCTCTAAAGCATTCGTATGGTTTAGCTCACAGTACGCATTTGGAAACATCGTATTAAGCGTATCTAAAACGCGCTCTACTCTTCCCATAATTGATGAAACTCCTTTAAAACGTCTTTCTTTTTAGGCACTGTCTTAACGGATTCAAGCTTTTTCAGTAACAGCTGATCAATCACACGAACAGAAGGCTGCTTGCGTTTTAACACCTCAAGTGTAGCCTCTTTAATCATCTCAAAACTATATTCATTTTGTTCAATCCAACTACTCACAATTTCAACATCTAAAGGACTTAGTGGTTTTTGTAGTGTATCTTCGATAAACACAA
>SKIY01000047.1 GCA_007116205.1 Candidatus Izemoplasma sp.
TAGCCAGGTTGAGTTTACAGTCGCTGGAGATAGCGTCTACTCATTACTCAAATATGAATCAGGAGCACACCGCGTCCAACGTGTGCCACAAACAGAATCACAAGGAAGAGTTCATACATCAACCGCGACCGTCTTAGTATTACCAGAAGCTGAAGATGTTGAGGTTGAAATGGCTATGAATGATTTGCGTATTGATACATTCAGATCAAGTGGTGCAGGGGGTCAAAGTGTTAATACAACAGACTCTGCTGTACGCATAACCCACTTACCTACAGGCATTGTAGTATCGTGTCAAGATGGTAAAAGCCAACATGAAAATAAAGCCACAGCGCTACGTGTTATGCGTGCGCGCATCCATGACCGTGTTGAGCAAGAACGGTTGGAAAAAGAAGGATTAGAACGACGCAGTAAAATCGGAACTGGGGATCGAAGTGAAAAAATTCGTACATATAATTACCCTCAAAACCGCATTACAGATCATCGCATCGGATTTACGATTCAGCAACTTGATCGTGTAATGGAAGGAAAACTCGATCCAATCATCGAAGCACTCATTGATGAAGAACACGAAAGAAAGTTAAGTGCAGATAGCAATTAAGGAGTAAAACCATGCCAACTTACAAAGACGCTTTAAAAATTAACGAACGTTACGCGTTAGATAATGATAAAGAACCATCAGCGGTGAAATTATTAATGCTGCATCATGCCAATATGCGTAGCGCTGACTTATTAAATCATTTAGAAGATGAAATGGAAAAAGAAACGTATGATAAGTTCTTACGTTCGGTAAACCAATATGTTGTTGACAATAAACCTGTTCAATATATTACAGGGAATGAATATTTTTATGGACATAATTTTTGTGTGAATAAAGATGTCTTGATACCACGTTATGAAACTGAAGAACTTATTGGGTATATTTTAGACTTAAAACAAAGCTATTTTAAAGACCAACCCATAAAACTACTTGATGTTGGTACAGGTTCGGGGTGTTTAGCGATTACGTTGAACATAGAAGACCCAACCATTGATGTACATGCGACAGATATAAGCCAAAAAGCCATCGCTGTTGCGCAACAAAACAACGATGATTTAAAGGGTCATGTTACGTTTCATCACGGAGATTTACTAGAACCTGTAAAGGGTGAAAAATTTGATATGCTTATCTCAAATCCTCCGTATATTCCAGATAGCGAGTATGTCGAAGCTTTAGTTAAAGATCATGAACCGCATATTGCGCTGTTTGGTGGAGAAGATGGGTTAGAGTATTACCGTAGAATTCTTCAAGAAGCCGAAAAAATATTAAATGACCGCTATATTATTGCTTTTGAGCATGCTTATGATAAAGCACATCAAATTAAAAAGTTAGCTAAAAAACATTTAAAACAAATACGTATTATCCAGAAAAAAGATATGCAGGGTAAAGATCGTATGATGTTTATCTTAAAAAAGACATAAAAAAAATTATATATATGATATATATATAAAAAGCGTGACTTCTTGACACGCTTTTATTACATATGCCATAATAATGTAAATTTGGAGGTAGGAATATGAATAAATTGGTAATCGTTGAGTCGCCGAGTAAATCTAAAACAATCAAACAATATCTAGGTGAAGACTATGAAGTTTTATCCTCGAAAGGTCACATTCGCGATCTTTCGATATCTAATGTTGGTGGGCTTGGTTTAGATATTGAAAATAATTTTACACCTAAATATGATGTAATTAAAAATAAAGAAAAAACCGTCAAGGAACTAAAGAAAGCAGCTAAAAAAGCTGAAGAAGTTTATCTTGCGACTGACCCTGACCGTGAAGGTGAGGCGATAAGTTGGCATTTAAAAGAAATATTAGAAGCAAAAGACAAACCGATGTATCGTGTTATCTTTAATGAAGTTACCAAATCTGCGGTTCAAGAGGCTTTTAATAATCCAAGAAGCATTGATTATCACTTGGTGAGTTCGCAAGAGACGCGACGGATTTTAGACCGTATTATAGGGTTTAAACTCAGCAAATTACTACAAAACAAGATAAAATCTAAATCGGCAGGTCGTGTTCAAAGTGCAGCATTAAAAATACTTGTCGATAGAGAAATAGAAATAGAAGCGTTTAACTCTGAAGAATATTGGAGAGTGAAGGCTATTTTTGATGCGTTTGATGCCGAACTTTCTAATATAGACCGTAAAAAAGCTAAGCTAAACAATGAAGATGAAACAGATGCATTACTCGCAACACTAACGAAAACATTTACTGTCGATAGCGTAAAAAAACGCAATCGTAAACGATCACCAAAACCACCATTTACGACATCATCACTACAACAAGAAGCATCAAATCGTCTCAATTTCAGCGGTCAAAAAACGATGATGATTGCACAAAAGTTATATGAAGGAATCGATATTGGGAAAGAAACGGTTGGGTTAATTACGTATATGCGTACCGACTCAACGCGTTTATCAGGAACTTTTATCGCACCAGCGAAACAAAAAATTTATAATGACTATGGCGAGAACTATGTTGGTGGTAAAAACATTAAAGCGGTCTCTAAAAACAGTCAAGATGCCCATGAAGCAATTCGACCAACGAATATTACACGCTCACCAGAGTCAATTAAAAGCCAGCTAAATCGAGATGAATATAGATTATATAAAATGATTTATGCACGGGCGATTGCTTCTTTAATGCGCCCTGCAGAACTCCAATCAACAACGGTAAACCTAAAAAATGAAAACACACGCTTTAAAGCACGTGCACAAGAACTACAGTTCGATGGGTATTTAAAAGCGTATGGCGATTATGAAAAAATAGATACAACTAAACTCCCTTCTTTAGAAGAGGGGACATCATTAACTGCGAATTCGTTTGAGAAGTCACAACATTTTACGCAACCACCAGCACGGTATACAGAAGCTAGGTTAATTAAAGAAATGGAAGAACTCGGCATTGGAAGACCGAGTACGTACTCTCAAACAGTATCAACATTAAAGACGCGTAAATACGTAGCAATTGAGGATAAAAAGTTTATTCCAACCGAACAAGGTAGACTAACAATTGAGAAACTACAAGCGTTTTTTGCGAAGATTATTAGCGTTGATTATACGGCAAAAATGGAAAATGTTTTAGATGAAATTGCACACGATAAGGCGGAACAATCTACGATCGTATCAGATTTCTATCACACCTTTATTCCGATGGTTGAAAAAGCTAATGCAGAAATGGAAAAAACCGCTCCAAAAACCACAGGTGAATCTTGTCCGAAATGCGGGAAACCGATGGTTTATAGAGAATCGCGTTACGGAACGTTTGAGGCGTGTAGTGGCTTTCCAGAATGCAAGTACATAAAACAAGATGAAACCCCAAAAACACCAGAAGATGATTTAGAAAAAACTGAAATTCTTTGTCCGAAGTGCAAGAAGGGTCACATCGTAGAACGCGTCGCAAAACGCGGTAAAAACAAAGGAAATCATTTCTATGCATGCGATAATTTTCCGAAATGCAAGCATATTTTAAGCGGTAAACCAACAAAAGCTCATTGTCCGAAATGTAACGATTTACTCGTAGAAGACGATAACGGCGCCATTATCTGCGACGATCAAAAAAATTGTGGGTATAAAAAGGATCAAGCATAGCAACTTGAAGTTAAGTTTTTGCATTTAATGTTAAATTGCGTTGAAAGCAGTTGACACAAAAAAAAAGGTATGCTATGATGTAGTTGCTACTGAGAAGTAGTTACTTATCCCTTACATAGCATGGTGAATAATTTATTATTCACACATCCCCTTCCTTAATCCGCCGAGAGGCGGATTTTCCCTTTCTATAAGGGTTTTTTTATTTGGAATGTTGCTGCCTTGTGTTATAATACTTTGTGGAAGAAAGTGGTGATATCATGGGATTTATTAAGAAGCTGTTTCAGAGTAAGCAACAAAAACAAACAGCACAAAAATATAGAATCGGTATGGAAAAAACACGTAATAGTGTCTTTTCACAGCTTGATACGCTGTTACAAAGCAATGTAAAGATTGATGAGGATTTGTTTGAAGAGATTGAAGAAGTTTTCATTATGGCGGATATGGGTGTTGATGTCGTTTTATCTTTTGTCAATTATTTACGCGATACTGTGAAGCTGAAAAATATTAAAAACGCAAACGATCTTCGAGAAATAATTGTCGAAGAAATGTTTAAACGGTATGTAAATGAAGCGATTGTGGATACCAACTTAGATGTCGATCATACACTTTCTGTTTTATTGTTTGTTGGGGTAAACGGGGTTGGAAAAACAACCACTATAGGTAAAGTTGCACATTTATTAAAGTTATCAGGGAAGCGTGTCATGATGGTTGCTGGGGATACTTTTAGAGCAGGAGCGATTAATCAGTTACGTATTTGGAGCGAGCGTGTGGATTGTGCATTTTTTGAAAAACCAGCTGGAAGTGACCCTTCAAGTGTCATGTTTGATGCGATACAGTATGCGAAAGCCCATGATATTGATGTGTTACTATGCGATACGGCAGGACGCTTACAAAATAAAACTAATTTAATGAAAGAATTAGAAAAAATACACCGTGTTATTAAAAGAGAAATTGAGGATGCACCACATGAAACATTATTAGTGCTTGATGCTACTACAGGCCAAAACGGGTTGAATCAAGCTAAAATATTTAATGAAGTTACACAGTTAAGTGGTGTTGTCTTAACTAAATTAGACGGAACAGCTAAGGGTGGTATTGCTTTAGCGGTAAAAGAAACACTTAATATTCCTGTCAAATTGGTTGGTTTGGGTGAAGGGTTAGAAGACTTAGAGTACTTTGATATTGAAGAATATATTTACGGATTGTTTGCGGATATTGTATGAGTCTTGATTTAGATAAGTTTGTTGAAATCAATCAACTATATCGTTTCTATTACCCTTTGCTAACCGAAAAACAACAAAATATTATAGCCTATTATTATCATGATAATTATAGTATTAGTGAAATTGCTGAACTCGAAAACGTAAGTCGTAACGCTGTGCATGATCAACTAAAGCGTACGGTAAGTAAGTTATATAATTTTGAAATTCATTTAGGGTTATTACGTAAATTTAAAGCGCGTCAAGACATTATACAAAAGCTTAAAGAGAGATGTACTGAAGCAGAGAACCGATTATTACTTGAAGCATTGGAGAAGGTGGAATAAATGGCATTTGATCAATTATCAGATCGTTTACAAATGGCGTTAAGACGGATGACCGGAAAAGCACGTCTTACCGAAAAAGATATCGAGGAAATGATGCGTGAAGTACGCTTGAGCTTACTCGAGGCAGACGTGAACTTTAAGGTTGTTAAAAGTTTTACTAAGTCAGTAAAAGAACAGGCGCTCAACGAAAAAATCTTTAAAGGACTTAATCCTTCACAACAAGTCGTTAAAATCGTGCACGAAGAACTAAAAGCCCTACTTGGTGGGGATACCAGTGAGTTCGCAATTAAAACATCTGGAAAAACGACTGTCATGCTTACAGGGTTGCAAGGGTCAGGGAAAACAACAACGGCTGGTAAACTTGCCAGTTATATGCGAAAAAAACATGCTAAAAAACCTTTGTTAGTAGCACTTGATGTCTACCGGCCAGCAGCGATTGAACAACTGGTAACTTTGGGGAAACAACTCGACATTGAAGTGTTTGAACGCGGAACTGATGTTAAGCCTGAAATGATTGCGAAAGAAGCACTTGCTTATGCAAACGAACATCCCTTCGATTTCATTATTTTTGATACGGCAGGACGGTTACATATTGACGAGACAATGATGGATGAAATTCAACGCATTAAAGAAACGATTCACCCTGATGAAATATTACTTGTTTTAGATGCGATGACAGGTCAGGATGCGGTAAGCGTTGCAGAACACTTTCATAGTTCTTTAGGTGTGAGCGGGAGTATTATAACTAAGCTAGATGGTGACACACGTGGTGGGGCAGCACTATCTTTACGACAAGTGACACAAGTACCTATTAAGTTTATGGGTCTAGGAGAAAAACTTGACGATTTTGATGTCTTCCATCCTGAACGTATGGCGAGTAGAATTCTTGGCATGGGAGACATGCTAACATTAATTGATAAAGTTACTGAAAATGTTGATGAAGACGACATGATGAACATGATGGAAAAAATGATGTCTGGGAAATACAATTATAATGACTTCTTAAAACAAATGAAAATGATTCGACGTATGGGTTCTTTAGGCGGATTAATGAAAATGATTCCAGGCATGGGAAAATTAACAAAAAATGCAAATATTGATGATAAACAACTGGTGTATATCGAAGCTTTAATCCAATCGATGACACATAAAGAACGGCGCAATCCAGAACTATTAAAGCGCAGCAGTTCAAGACGCAGGAGAATTGCTCAAGGCTCGGGACAGCGCGTATCTGATGTCAATAAACTTATAGATAATCTTGAACAACAAACACAAATGTTCAAACGGATGTCGAAGATGGATCCTAACCAAATTGATCCTAAAAATCCAATGAAAAATATTCAGCAGCAAGCGCCACGCAAGCAAAAAAAAGGAAAAGGTAAGAACCGTGGAGGCTTCCGCTTTTAATAAAAACGAGGTGAGATAATGGGCACAGTTATAGCAATTGTTATATTTTTAGTATTCGTTTCGATTGTATCGTATTCGATTGATCATTCTACAGGTAAGCATCATCGCAATATGCATGAACAAAAAAGATATAAAAACACCAATAAGACAGAAAATGAAGCAATGAAAGATAAAATCGATGATGAATATGAAGATTTCTTTGAAGATTACGATGACTTCTTTGAGGACTATGATGATGTTTTTGATGATAAAGATAAGTAAGTATGGCATATAAAACATTATCATCAGAAGTTTATAATATTGACAAGAAAATTGGGAAGTCATTCGGTGATATCGAGTTTTACCAACAGTTGTTAAACGGTGTTAAAGGAATGGTTTTAGAACCTGGTACTGGCAACGGAAGGGTTTTGTTTTCTTTATACGATGCGGGATTTAATATTGAAGGATTTGATCTTTCTAGCACGATGTTGAATTATGCTAAAAACTATGCGAAAGAACATCGTAAAAACGTTAATCTATTTCATGCAAATATGGTGGATTTCAATCGGGCTTGCCAATATGAAGCAATCATTATTCCAACAGGGACGTTTTGTTTAATTATAGATGAGGATGCTGTAAAAAAAGCGCTTAAAAACTTTTATGAGCACTTAAAGCCAAAGGGGTACTTAATCCTCGATTTATTAGTCCCTACATCATTAACCCTGGATGCCGTACCAACGCGAAGCTTTCAAACTGATGCAGGAGAAGTTATTGAGGTTAGTGTTAAAAACATCTCAAAAAATGAGACTACAAAAGTTTTCCATTCAGTTAATCATTACGTAAAAAAATATAAGGGTCAAACGATTGCTGAAGAGGAAGAAAAATTTGACTTAAAATGGCATGATATTATGACATTTAAGCAATGGTTACGCACGATTGGGTTTGATAAAATAACGATATATAGTGATTATGATTTACATAAACCAATAGACCGCTCGAAGTTAATTTATACGATTAAAGCACAAAAAAGCCATTGAATCAGAAAAAAATTCAATGGCTTTTTTTATGTAAGTGCGTTTTCAAATATTTTTCGATTGCGTGTTCTGTGTTTTTATGTGGGCTTATGACGTCAGCAACTTTTAATAGCTCTGGATGGGCATTTTTCATCGCAACACCAACACCTGCGTACTCAAGCATTTCAATGTCGTTGTGACCATCCCCAAAAGCAATAATATCTTCACGGTTAAACCCAAGAGTCTTAGCGACATGCGCAAGGGCGTGTCCTTTATTGGTTTTAGGTGTGTATAGCTCAATGATAAAGCGGTATTCGTCGCCCCAGTTTCTGACTAATATTTCATCGGGATAATGCTTATTAACATAGTTTTCAATATGATGACCTTCTTGTTTATGTGCGACCACTATGAACCCGTGGGGATCCGCCGGTAAGGTTTCGTTGAATGGGCCGACATGCAGTTTAGCACCATTGAAATAATGTAATAAGCCCATAATATCATCACGCTTTTCGAGTAAGTAAATGTCATCTTTTATCTCACAAAAAGCATTATAAATGTATTGTTTAGTATTTTCAAAAATATCTAAGATTGCTTCGCGTGATACAAAATGGCTAATTTCTTCAAAATTTGGATTACTTCGCCAAGAAATTAATCCGCCGTTATAATTAATCATGGGTGTATCAAGACCCAGCATATTGTAAAACCGTTCACTACTACGAAAAGGTCTTCCTGTTGCAATAACCAGTTTATGGCCATCTTCGATTAAAGTTTTTAAGTATCTAGCAGTACTTGGCTTAAGTGTTTCCCAGTCATATAAGAGCGTTCCGTCTAAATCCAACGCTATAAGATTTTTTTTCATATTTATCACCTTAAAACATTATCGCATAAAGCCTACTTTAAGGCAAATTATTTATTCGTTTGAGAGCGTTTTATTCAATAAAACTATGATATAATATAGCAAAGAGAGGTGACTAATTTTATGGATCTTTCTTATTCAGGTCTTATAAACTTTTTCTTAGGTATTGCATCGGGATTTATTTTATTCTCAGTTTTTTATGTTTATTTTGTAGTGCGTGGTAAAGGTATGGATTTTAAAAGTACGCGGCGCTCGGATGAAGCGGTTGATGAAGAAGCGTTAAAAAAACTTATCGTTGATAAACAAAAAACGTTTAAATCAGAAAAAAAATCAGGAAAACAAGTTGGCAAGCTGACATTTGACTTGTCTTATGAGCTGATTGAAGATATCGCAACCTATTATTTCCCAAAATCAAAATATCCTATGTTAGAACTTAGTGTAGATGAAATGTTAATGCTTAATTATTATATAACCCAACGGGTTGAGAAAATACTAAATCAACCAATTTTAAAAAATACCCGTAATATTCGTATAACGAAATTGGTTAGAATGTATGAAACAAAAAAAGTGATTGATGAGAAAAAACTTGTGAAAGCTGCAA